>JAKAFF010000157.1 GCA_021818045.1 bacterium | reverse complement strand
GATCTCCATTGCCATAGCGGATCGCTTCATCGACTAGGGGACGATATTGGGGGAGCTTGCTTGCTGCGTAGATCAGAGAGGGATTAGTTGTAGAGTCGGTCGGGTGGTACTGTTTTAGTGTTTCAAAATCACCCGTATCTGCGACAACGGTAGTCATTTTTTTGAGTTGATCGAGTTGGTTCATCGCACCGTCTCCTTAAAGAGTTTTGAAAACATCCCCTCATCGCGAAGGAAATGGGTGAAAGAGATTGAGAATCGCTCAGGATCTAAGGTCTCTTCAAATCCATCGATCAGGATACTGACTTTTTCTCCGCGTTGCAAGGCTTGAATGATTTTTTCTGTTGTGCTCATGGCCAGTCGTACGCGCATGAGCCCTTCATGGGGGGAGATCATTTCGTCTGATGTCGTATCGCCCACCTTTAGCGTAAAATGGTCACATTGCGAAGAGAGGCGAAATTGGGTGAGGCTTAAAAAGGCGTCGATCTGCTCGTTTATGCGCATGAGTTCAAAGAGAAGGGTCGGAAATGCAGCGTTACCGACATAACGCAGACGAGCAGAATCAAATTGCGCCTCATTCGAAACAATCGTATCCAGTTGCCACGGAGTGATAGAAGAGGTGCAGCTGCCCAATAGGAGCAGCAGGCTCTTTAATGCGCAGAGCTGCCAGTTTCGTTGAGTAGGAATAAGACGGCTCCTGTGGCTGCCACGGCTGTAGTTGCGGAAAAGGTCCAATTTTGCCATTGGCTGTCGCTTGCAGCACTAGTCGCCGCTGCTGCCGCATCCCCAGTTTGCGCTTGCAGCTGGAGTGTAATGGCTATGACCATGAACACGATTTTCTTCATAATGATGCCTCTTGGTTGATTTTAGCTAAGCCCTCTTTTAAGACGAGAAATTTCCAATAAGAGCCCAGTTCCGGAATGCTGCGAATGTGTTTTTGTAGCAGTGCTTCCGCGGTTGCCCTATTATGAGAAGAGCCCAATGTGTCGAACAGGGCCTTGAGCTCCGTTTGCTTGGTAAGATCAGAGATTGGACTGAATAGGTCTGTGACGAGCTCCATGGAGCGAAACGTCTCTAAAATGGCCGCTTGATACCTAGCAAAATCCTCTTTAAGTACAGCGGCTGTCAGAATGTAGGCTGTATTGTCCTGTACTATAATCGATTGCAATACTTTCATCTCTCCAAATGGGGAGGGTTTTGTCAGCTCGATGAGGCGCCCTTCTCCCGCTTTGGTGGTCAATGGCCCCAAATCGCGATAACGGGTTTTAGGGTCCTCCGTATGGATCGATTTCACCGCTTTGATATACTGTTTGAGGTCGCTTTCAATCTCTTTTTCAATGGCAAAGTTGATGCTGGGGCGAAAATTTGTAGAAGCTGTGGCAAAAAAGCCAATCTGGATGTCCGTGGAGGGGGCTTTGGGCTGGGCCATCTCCCACCCGGAAGGGGGGAGGAAGAGACAAGTCAGTGAGGCAATCCAAGAAAGCATAGTTCAGTGGGCTGTAGAGCTGTTGCTGGTGGTGTCATTTTCTATCAAGGCGCAGATCGCAGCAAAGCCTGCAGCAATTCCAACACCCCAACCGACCATAGACAAGACCGTAGCATCGCGGCTGGCATAACCTGCACTATGCCCCCGGCGTTCGCGCCGAGCGCTGCGAGACTCGTCTGCAAGGAGCGGACTGCAAACCGATATGCTCAAAAGCGTTGCTGCCAAAAATATCCGTCTCATACTGCCCTTCTATCAAATTCTTTACTTTTTGAATACCCCCTTGAAAAGAACTACAGCGCGAAAATTCTTCAGGGTGTAAACTTTGGACAAGTTTTGTAACGCAAGGGTCCAGAACGATGAAAAGCCTAGAGACGGGAAAAGATAAAATCCAAAAAATTTGCGACGCTTTAAGAAAGGAAACCCTCGAACCCGCCAAGCAAGAGGCCAGAGAGATCATAGAAAATGCCCATATGCAGGCTGCCCAAATTATTGCAGAGGCCCAAAAACAACGCGAAGCGTTGTTTGAAGAGGCTAAGGATGAAATGGATGAGAGAAAAAGAGTCTTTCAAGCATCGTTGAACTTGGCATGCCGTCAAGGGATTGAACAGCTAAAGCAAACCATTGAAAAAGAGCTGTTTAATAGAGAGCTAGATCACTTGGTGGTGCACGAAATGTCCGATCCCAAAGTGGTGGCGCAATTGCTCAATGGGTTTTTGAGGATTTTAGAAGAGAAGGGGATTGAGGAAGATTTTGTTGTGAGCGTGCCTCGCAATATTTCGCCGCGCTCCATTAGCGAGCAGCTTTTGTCCAAGGTGTTGCAAAGATTAGAAAAAGGATCTCTTACAGTGGGCGATTTTGCGGGAGGCGTGCAAATTCAGCTGAAGGGCAAGCAAATTACCATCGACATCTCAGATGTTGTTGTGCGCGAGCTGATTGCTCGCTACATTCGTAGAGATTTGCGGGACTTAGTATTTCACGTGTAGTATGGCAAATTACTATTTTTTGATTACTGCATTTCCCCCTTTGTCTTGCGAGATGAAGCTAGAGATGTCGTTCAAGGACCTCAAAGAGATACTTTTGTTGAACTTGTCTGCGAAGGATTTTCATGAAGTGGAGAGGATCTTAAGACCCATTGACTTGTATAATATCAAGGCTTTTTGGTTGGGACTTCCCTTGGATGAGAGGGGCAATTTTCGAGAAAAGGATCTAGAGGAAGAGCTGCTCGTGCAGGGGGCTTTGCCAGCTTACTTAATCGATTATTTAGCGCGATACGATTCTACTCAGGATCGATTGCGGTATTTTTCCTCTTTGTATGCCTCTCTTTACAAGGAAGAGAGTGAAAAATTAAAGGGGTTTTCCAAGTGTTATTACGTGCTTGGGCGGGAAGTGAGATTGTGTCTTGCCGCGCTGAGGGCCAAAAGGCAAGGAAGAGACATTGTACGCGAACTGCAGTTTGAAGATCCGACAGATCCTTTTGTAGCGCAAATTCTGGCTCAAAAGGATGCCCTCAGTTACTCCCCCCCTCAGGAATACGAAGAACTGAAAAACCTCTTTATAGAAAATAGCTTGGACCCTGTAAAATTGGATCGCGCGGTGTTGCAATTTCAGTTCGATCGCATAGAGCAGATGGAAGAGATTCAAGATTTTGGAATAGATCGGATTTTGAATTACGTCGCGCGCTTTTTAATCGTAGAATCATTGGCTCATCTCAATCAAAAGCAAGGGATGGCCACAGTGGAGCAATTGAGCCAGTATGAATAAACAACAACACGCAACAGGATATGTGGTGCAAGCTTTTGGAAACTTGCTGCACGTGCGCTTTGAGGGGGCCATTAGGCAAGGGGAGGTCGCTCAGGTCAAAGTGGGTGAGGAAATGCTGCTCTCAGAGGTGATCGAGATCGCCGGCGAGGAG
>JAKAFF010000156.1 GCA_021818045.1 bacterium | reverse complement strand
CAGCTGGCCGCTATATTGAGACGCGGCTTTCAGCTTTAGCTAAAGAGACTCTCTTTAATCCAGACATCACGGAGATGGTCGCATCATATGATGGGCGCAATTTGGAGCCTGTGGTTTTGCCTGCGAAGATCCCCCTTTTGCTCATGCAAGGGGTCGATGGTATCGCGGTGGGGATGTCGACCCACATCTTGCCGCACAATTTTACGGAGCTGCTCGAGGCGGAAATTGCCTACTTAGAGGGGAGAAATTTTCGGCTTTATCCCGACTTTGCAACGGGGGGGATTTTAGATAAAAGCCAATACGATAAGGGACGCGGCAAAGTTAAGGTGAGAGCCAAAATCGAGATCAAGGATCCCAAAACTTTGGTCATTCGAGAAATTTGCTACGGGACGACGACGGAAAGCTTGATTCGCTCGATTGATGAGGCGGCAAAGCGGGGCAAGATCAAGATCGAAGAGATCAATGACTATACCTCTAAGCAGATCGAAATCGAGGTGAAATTGCCGCGCGGTCAATATGCAGATGATGTGATCGAGGCGCTTTATGGATTTACCGAGTGTGAAGTGACGATCAACTCTCAAGTGACTGTCATTAAAGAGGGGCGGCCAATAGAGACAGATGTGCATGAAATTTTGGCCTATCATGCGGATAAGCTTGTGTTTTTCTTGCGGCGCGAGCTGGAGATTGAGCAGGGCCGGTTGTTGGAAAAGATCTTCTATAAGAGTTTGGAGAGGATTTTCATTGAAAATCGCATTTATAAAAAAATCGAGGCGATTAAAACGCTAGAGGGGATCCACGATACCCTTGCGGATGCCTTTAAACCCTATCGCAAAAAGCTACTTCGGGAACCCACTCAAGAAGATCGCGATCGGTTGTTGCAAATTCCGATTCGGCGCATTTCTCAGTTCGATATCGATAAAAATAAAGAAGAGATTGCCCTTTTGGAAGAGTCGTTAAAGATCACTGAAAAGCATTTAAAAAATGTCAAAAAATTTGCGGTCGGTTACCTCAAAGGATTGATCGAAAAGTATGGAGGACAGTTTCCTCGCCGCACCAAGATCCGCGCTATCGAAGAGATCGATCGACGCTCTATTGAGACGCGCGAAGTGAAAGTGGGTTTTGATCCGAAAGCTGGATTTGTGGGGACTAAAGTCACAGGTGTGGAGTTGGTCCAATGTACGAATTTCGATCGGCTCTTGATTTTGTCGAAAGATGGGACATATCGCGTGGTACCCATTCCGGAAAAGCAATACTTTGAAGGTGCGATTTGGGTTGGGGTTGCGGATAAAAAAACGGTCATCGGCGTTATCTATAAAAATCGGACGACAAAGCAAATGTGGGCTAAGCGATTTATTGTAGATAAGTTCATTTTGGAAAAAGTGTATCGCTATTTAGATGAAAATTGTGAGTTAGCGCACATTTTTACCAAGTCGAATGTTTCCATTGCATTGCAGCTTGCATCTGTGAAGAAAGGGGCATCCAAGAATTTGGTGTTTGAGATGAAAGATGTCCCGGTGAAGGGGGCGCAAACCCGCGGTGTGCGGATTTGCGCGCAGCCTGTTAAGAAATTAACTCTACATTAGTAGCTATGGTCATCGAGGCGCACCTTGCCGCGAAATACGCGGTAAATGTAGATGCCATAGAGCAAAACAAGAGGAACCCCAATAAACACCATTAACGCCAAGATTTTCAACGTGAGTGGTGAAGAGGCTGAATTGGCAATCGTCACGCTAAAATTGCTCGGATCGATGCTAGAGCGGACGAGGATCGGAAAGGTTCCGATGGGAAACAGGGTCAAAAAGAGGGCGATACTGCCGCAAGAACACAAAAAGGCAGAGCCCGATTTTCCTTGGCGAATGAATTTCGGAATGAAGAAAATGAGCACCAATGCTGCAAGCGGCAAGACGAAGAGCAAAGGAAAGGCCATAAGTCTTGTTGCCATGTAGGGTGCGACATAAAATGTAGCAATCGTCAAGAGGATGAATAGGGCTAAAAAGATACGGATGCAGCGCTGCACCCATCTTTTGAGTGTCTCATGCAAGGCCCCTTCTGTTTTCATGCTCAAATAGATTGCGCCATGCATCGAGCATAGGGCAATTGTTGCAATGCCAAACAAGATGGGGTAGGGACGAACGAAGTTTAGGAAATTTCCTGTGAAGTCTTGATGCGAATCCAGAGGAATCCCTTGCACGAGATTGCCGAGTACAAGGCCTGTGCCAAAGGCGATCAAGATACTGGCCAGGCTAAAGGCGATATCCCAACCGCGTCTCCATCTATGCGACGGCTCTTTGCTGCGAAATTCGATCGAGACTGCACGAAAGATCAGTCCGAAGACGAGGAGCATTGCAAAGACATAAAAGGAAGAAAAGATCGTTGCAAATGCATTGGGGAAGCCTGCAAAAAGAGCGCCGCCTACGATCACAAGCCACACTTCGTTCCCATCCCAAACAGGGCCGATGGAGTTTAAGAAGACCCTTCGGTCTCGATCCTCTTGGGTAAAAAGGTGCAAACAGCCTACGCCCAGATCAAAGCCGTCGAGGACGGTATAGAAGATGAGCGCGGTAATGACGATGATGTACCAAAAGATATCTAAGGTCAAAGCAGACATCGATTCCTCTTGCGTTATGTTGGGTTGCGATATACTTCAGTTGATGCCTCTGGACCCATAGTGGGACCGTGTTTGATTTTGCGGTCGAGTAGATAAAGGAAGAGGGCAAACAACAGGACGTAAATTAAAAATAGCATAGTGATGGACCATGCGACCTCGGGTCCCACAAGGGAGCGTGAAACACCTTGAGGAGTTCTTAGCAATTTCCAAACGAGCCAAGGCTGTCTGCCTACCTCTGCGGTGATCCATCCCACTTGATTGGCAATGAAAGGGAAGGCGACAGAGACGATCATCGCCTTGAGCAACCATCTGGTGTGAGATAGACGATCCTTGGCCCAGTAGATCACTCCGAAAAAGGCCACTAGTGCCATGAGGCCCCACATCCAGATCATGATGTGGTACGACTGATAGACAATTTGGACAGGGGGATGTTCATCTGCAGGGATGTCGTTGAGCCCTTGTACAGGGTGATTTACATCGTTATAAACTAACAAGCTCAACAGTGATGGGATGCTCAAAGCATGAAGCGTTTTATTTTTCGTATCTACCCAGCCGCCTAAAGAGAGTGCTGCGCGCGGAGTTGTTTCATAAAGACCTTCCATAGCTGCCAGTTTCGCTGGCTGGTTGAGGGCAACGCCGCAAGCAGAATCATGCGCAGACATAAGTTGTAATGCGAGTACGACAATGCTGGTAATGAGAGCGATGCGAATGCTTGTTTTCGCAAACTCGTGGTGTTGTTTTTTTAAGTAGTAAAATGCGCTAATGCTCAACACTAAAAAAATCCCGCTGAGCCAGCAGCCTA
>JAKAFF010000155.1 GCA_021818045.1 bacterium | reverse complement strand
GTTCTTCCAAATGCAATTTTTCGAAATCAGGATGCATTGAAATCGTAGGGTTGTGCTGATTAGCTGTAGTGGTCGGAATTTTCAATTCGCTAATCAATTCATTTACACAAGGTTGCAATTCAGGCTCGATTCTCAAGGCACCAAATTCAGGATGAAACGTTCCATTGCAGAATGAACCTGTCTGTACACGACCACCTAATCTTGAAAGTCCTTCAAATACAGTGATTTTTCTACTAGGATTTCTTTGGGCTAATTTGTAGGCGCAATATAATCCTGCTATTCCGCCACCGATGAGGGCGCATTCCCAAATTGTGGGTATGCAGCGTAGTAAAAAATTTCCTTCACAAAAAGGCCTCTGACACTTCAAAATAAGCATCCCAATCACAGGTGCTTATGAAATCAGAGGCTACTCAAAATCTTAAAATCATCGAGGCAAAAATACAAGAACTTTTGTCTAACTTGCACGAGATCAGCGAGAAGAATACCCCACTCTCCTGCGCTCAAAATACAGAGGATCTGGAACGATCGATTAGGTCTATTACCTCGCAGCTTGCCGATTGGATTTCGGCTAAAAAACTCCAACAATGCCTGATCCTAAAAAATCTCGCCGATAGAATTCGGGGCCTGGGCCATCAAAATGGCAAGCGCTTTGTGCACAAAGATACTCGTAGTGTAGGGATTCGTTTTCCCGGAGGACGTGTAATTCCGTTGATTGCTTCCTACTGGGTCGAGTACCGCTCAGAGCAAGCGGCTGGGGGTGTATTCCTGAGTCTACATTTGTTGGGCGTCTACGATCACTGTTCGCCCCTGCTCGTAGCAGAAATTCCAAAACTATGTGCAGCGCTCGCATCGCTTAAAGAAGCGCAAGATTTATTGGCCGATCGTGGATGTCGCGTGGATATCAAAACCATCCGGAACATCATGAAACGGTTTGCCAAGCGAGCCAGACTTTGTCAGAAAACACAAGCGCACCTCATGTTTTCCGGGGAAAAATTGAGTGGTTGTCGAGCTGTGGTCTCCACGGACGGGGGGCGGGTAAGAATTCGTAAGAACAAACGTGGCAAACGAACGAAGAAAAAGCGTTGTCGATACAGCACCGACTGGCGTGAGCCCAAACTACTGATCATTTACGTGGTCGACGAGCAGGGGCGAATGAACTCAACGTTCGCCCCTGTAATTGATGGTTCCATGGGTGGGCCTGAGTCCATTTATGCCTTGATCTGGGTCTACCTCCAATCACTGGGTATCAATCAGATTGAACAAATTTTGTTTGTCGCAGATGGAGCGGTTTGGATTTGGGAGTGTTTACAGGCTTTGCGCGGCTTGTTGAAGCTGCGCGGGATTGATTGTCGAATCGTTGAACTCCTCGACATGTATCACGCTGTGCAACATCTACATGCCTTTATCGCCCTGAAACGTGGATGGGGTCATAAGAAGCGAAGTCACTGGATCAATGCACAGAAAAAACGACTGAGGTATGGAAAAATTGACGAAATGTTCGACGCCTTGAAGAGCGCGTGTCGAGGGACGAGAAGCAAAATGCTTCTCAGGGAACAGGAATATTTTGTGAAGAACCGCGAGAGATTGGGTTATGCGGCAATGCGGGCATTAAAGATGCCGATAGGTAGCGGAGCCATAGAGAGCGCCGTCCGACGTGTGATTAATTTGCGTCTGAAAAGTCCCTGCATATTTTGGAACGAAGATACGGCTGAGGAAATGTTGCTATTAAGAGCTTACTACAAGGCCGGGCGATGGAATCGGCTAAAAACAGCAGCTTACGAAGGAGGAATCGCATGCGCTGCTTAAGCTACCCACAATTTGGGAATGCGCCCTTTTGATTGTTTATTTGAGCTGCAGTGATTCCCGTTAAATAATTTTTCGCAATGAGATAGACTGCTGTCCAAACTATTTTTTCGCACAAGCTTGGGAGAAGGGTCATGGGAGTCCATTCCGTTGAGAAAAGCCAACTTTCCGCCAAAGGGATGTTGGCAAAAGTTCGTTCTGTATTTAACCAAATACCGGATCCTCCTCGAGATCCAAGGGGCTTGAAAGCAGCAATTTCCCTACCTGACTGCCTTATGTCTGCCTTAGCTGTTTTTGGACTCAAATTCCCCTCACTGTTGCAGTTTGATGACAGTTGCGATACCGATACAACTAAGCACAATCTCAAAACTCTTTATCAGGTAGAAAATGCTCCTGATGACACCAATATGCGTCAGCGTCTCGATCAGGTGGATCCCAGGTTCATTAGACCTGCCTTTACTGCTATTTTTTCTCTTCTACAACGCGGAAAAGTTCTAGAAGACTATAAATTTTTGGGAGAGTACCTGCTCATTCCATGCGACGGAACAGGCATGTTTTCTTCAGAATCCGTTCATTGCGAAAATTGCTGTGAGAAGCACCACAAGGATGGCAGAGTAACATACTATCATCAAATGCTCGGAGCAGTAGTTGTCCATCCAGATCAACAAGAGGTCTTTCCATTATGCCCAGAACCAATCTCTAAGCCGGACGGTTCAACCAAGAATGACTGTGAACAGAATGCAATGAAGAGATTTTTAGAAGACTTTCAACGAGAGCATCCTCGTTTAAAAGTCATTTTCACAGAAGACGCGCTCAGCGCAAAAGGACCCTACCTTAAACGAATTAAAGAAATCGGAGCGCATTTCATCGTCAATGTAAATCCGACAGGCAATCCCAGTCTATTTGAATGGTTGAAAGGACTCGATCTACAAAAAAAGACGATTACGACTAAAGAGGAAACAATAGAACTCGCCTTTTACAATGGTGTTCCTCTTAACGATTCTAATCACGATCTACAAGTCAACTTCATTGACTGCATTGTAAAAAACAAAAAAGGCAAAATCACCGGGCATTTTTCATGGGTGACCGACATTCTCGTAACCTTGGATAATGTATACCAACTTTCTCGAGGAGGTAGAGCGAGATGGAAAATTGAGAACGAAACGTTTAACACCCTGAAGAACCAAAGTTATCAATTTGAGCACAATTTTGGGCATGGCCACAAGCACCTAAGCCACGTCTTTGGATTACTCATGTTTTTGGCGTTTCTCATAGATCAAGCGCAGCAGAGATGTTGCGGGCTATTTCGAGCAGCGCTGGCAAAAATGAAAAGGAAGATCAGGTTTTGGGAACGATTACGAGCTGTATTTCTAGAGTTTTACATCGACTCCTGGGCAGATATGTTTACTTGGATAACAGGGAAGGGAATGAGAAGACTCATTGAATTTTTGAATACTTCATGAAAAAGACACTCAAAAAGGTGCTTTGGTTCAAGGGGGGTGCAATTTTTAGAGCGTCTGAAGTCGGGACGATGGTCCATCGGGAGAGTTCTGCCTAAAAATTTTGAGCTTTAAAAGATCTCTATACTTTTCGCTCCTCCCGCTTTTCGCGGGAGGTGCTGATTTTTTGAACTTAG
>JAKAFF010000009.1 GCA_021818045.1 bacterium | reverse complement strand
AAGAGGGGATTGGGCATTGAATTCTCTAAGAATTTCTACGGGGATGCGCTGCACATCGAGATGTTGCTCTAGTAGGAATTGGCGGATCTGTGGCTCTTCCCAGGCGGCGATTTGTTGGAGCTGGTGGGCGACTCCTCGCTCAAATTGTCCGTTTTTATGATGAATCGTCCCAATGATGGCACACCGGGAAGCTCCGATCGCAAAGGCGGGACTGATCATAATCGTCAAAAGCAAAGCAAAGGGCATAGAACCAGTTAAGGTCACCCCTGCATAGGAAACGAAAACAACTGATGCCAAAATCGCTAAAAAAGCCACCCAGCAAATCTTTTCGATCAAATGAAATGCCAACGCCTTTCTTTCGGAAGACCTAGCGCAGCTTTCGGGATTTTCCAAAAGGTGGCGATTCAAAGGGGTTGCAATGGGTCTAATAGCCATAATCGGCGAGGATCATGCCAGATTCGCAGAAAAACGGCACGAAAAAATTTTTAAAGCCTCCTGCTTCATCCGCAGGTGAATGTGGTATAAGCCATTTGAACGACCTGCAGACAAGCTTGCAAAAATGCCCAGTTCTTCCAAAAATGTGGGAGGGCATTGCAATACGACTTCGGGGGATTCTCCAGAATAAACTGCGACTAAAAGGGCCGCAAGTCCTGAAGAGATGAGCGCTTCCGAGCAGGCTATAAACTCAATTTTTTCCTCTTTCAAAGCGGCTGCCAAATAGAGAGTGCTTTGGCACCCAGAAACGACGCGCTCTGGGGTCTTGAGCGCCTCTGGGTAAGGGGGGAGGCGTCGTCCCATCTCCATCAGCAGCTCATATTTTTGCGCATTTTGCAAAGAAGCAAATTGTCCTTTGAGACGCTGTACTTTGTGCTCAAACGAGGGGCTTGTCATGCCGCTCATTGTATCCTTATTCGTCGTTGTTCGCAAATAGATGTTGACCTAAATAGGCTGAATAGAGTTTATTAGAAACATTTCCGAGTCGAAACACCCTATGTCGAAAGAAGAAACGATCAAGATGGAAGGCAAAGTTGAAGAGCTTCTGCCAAATATGAATTTTAGCGTAGTGCTAGAAAACGGGATGCGCGTGATTGCTCATCTGAGTGGAAAGATGCGAATGAGGAATATTCGCGTATATGCAGGGGATTCGGTGACTATAGAAATGTCTCCCTACGACCTAACTAAGGCGCGCATTGTCTATCGTCAAAAATAATTTTTTAGCGAAGACTCGGAATAAAGTTTGATTTTATTGACCCAAGTACCTTATGCTTGTATCCTTTTGAACCGCATATGTTGGGTTCCCTGAAAAACGAGTAAAAGCGCCCAGGTAGCTCAGTGGTAGAGCACTTGCATGGTAAGCAAGTGGTCGTAGGTTCAATTCCTATCTTGGGCAAGAAAAAAAAGTGAAATCTAGAGCCGAACGGAGGATGTTTAATGGCAAAAGAAACATTTCAAAGAACGAAACCACACGTTAACATCGGTACGATCGGGCACGTCGACCACGGCAAAACTACGCTGACCGCTGCTATTACAAAAACTTTGGCGCAAAAAGGTCATGCGAAATTCCGCGACTACGCTTCGATCGATAACACCCCAGAAGAAAAAGCGCGTGGGATCACGATTAACGCTTCGCACGTAGAGTATGAGACAGATAAACGTCACTATGCTCACGTCGACTGCCCAGGTCACGCGGACTACGTCAAGAACATGATCACCGGTGCGGCCCAGATGGACGGTGCGATCCTCGTGGTTGCAGCGACAGATGGTCCAATGCCTCAAACTAAAGAGCACATCTTGCTTGCAAGGCAGGTGGGCGTGCCAGCAATTGTCGTGTTCCTCAACAAGATGGATATGATCGGCAAGGGAGATGAGGAGCTGGTTGAGCTCGTTGAGATGGAGTTGACCGAATTGCTCGAGTCTAAAGGGTACAAAGATGTTCCTATCATCCGTGGATCTGCGCTGAAAGCTCTCGAAGGCGATCCTGAGTATGTCAAATCGATCATTCAGTTGATGGATGCGGTGGATGAAAAAATCCCAACCCCCACACGCGATTTGGATAAGCCTTTCTTGATGCCTATCGAGGACGTCTTTTCAATCTCTGGTCGAGGTACTGTAGTGACTGGCCGGGTTGAGAGTGGCAAGATTAAGGTTAACGACAAGTTGCAAATCGTAGGGATTAGAGAGACTCGCGATACAGTGGCAACAGGTCTTGAGATGTTCAACAAGATTCTCGATGAGGCGCTAGCTGGAGAAAACGTTGGAGTGCTGTTGCGCTCTATTGAGAAAAAAGATGTAGAGCGAGGAATGGTTCTCGCGGCTCCTGGCACCTGCACGCCTCACATGAAGTTCAAAGGAACTGTTTACGTGCTCAATAAAGATGAGGGAGGGCGTCATAAGCCGTTCTTCACGGGGTATAGACCTCAGTTTTACTTCCGTACAACAGACGTAACAGGAACTGTTGAGCTGCCTCAAGGCACAGAGATGGTGATGCCAGGCGATAACGTAGAAATTACTGTTGAGTTGATCCACCCAATCGCGATGAACGTAGGAATGCGTTTTGCGATTCGCGAAGGCGGCAGGACGATCGGAGCAGGAACTGTATCCGAAATTCTGAAGTAATGAAACGAAGCAGCGGGGGCGCTTGTCGCCCCCATTTGGGTGTGTAGCTCAGCTGGTAGAGCAGCGATCTCCAAAGTCGCCGGTCGGGGGTTCGAATCCCTCCGCACTCGAAAGGCAAAAGAGCGTGATGAATCTGGGAGGTGTTGATGTCTGCAATTGTTGGTGAAAAGAAAAAAAACTTTTACTTAAGAGAAGTGCAAAATGAACTTAAAAAAGTCACTTGGACTTCAAAAGCAGAACTGATTTTTTCCACCAAGGCAGTCATTTTCGCGACGATTTTTTTCGGCTTGGCAATTTATGCCGTGGATTTAGGAATTCGGGGCGTTTTGGATTTGGCCTCCAGTATTGTTCGGATGATTTTTGGGTAGGTAGTATGCACAAATGGTATGTCGTTCAGGTCATGTCAAGTCATGAAAAGAAGGTCAAAAAATCCATCGAGGAATACCTTCACACGAAAGGCTTTGCAGATGACATTGTGGAGATCTTGATTCCTACAGAAAATGTGTCAGAGGTCAAAAGAGGGCAGCAAAAGATCAGCGAAAAGCGGATGTGGCCCGGTTATCTGCTCGTTAAGATGAATTTGAACGACGAATCGTGGGCCTATGTCAAAGACACGCCCGGCGTCATCGATTTTCTAGGTGGCGAAAAGCCAACCCCGCTTAGCGAAAAAGAAGTGAATGACATCATGCGCGAGCTCGAAGATCGACAAAAAGGGGTCGTGCAAAAACACAAGGTCGATGTGGGCGACCGGGTCAAAATTACAGACGGAGTTTTCGTCAACTTTGTTGGTACTGTGACCGAAGTAAACCACGAAAAAGGGCGGCTCAGCGTCATGGTTTCGATCTTTGGTCGAGAGACGCGCGTCGACGATCTCGAGTTTTGGCAAGTGGAACAAGCCACTGCAGAAAACGCGGGATAAAATGGGGAGGGCATCTGCCCGTTAACACTCAAAAGGAAGTAAATGGCAAAAAAATTAGTCAAAACTATTAAGCTGCAAATTCCTGCAGGTAAAGCCAATCCAGCTCCACCGATCGGGCCTGCCCTCGGTTCGGCTGGGATCAATATCATGGGCTTTTGTAAGGAGTTTAATGCGAAAACACAAGATCAGGCGGGAGATATTTTGCCCGTTGTGATCAGCGTGTATTCTGATAAATCATTCACCTTCATTCTTCTGAAGCCTCCTGTTTCAAGGATGATTTTGAAGGAGTTGAATTTGGAGACAGGCTCAGGCGTTCCTAACCGCGATAAAGTAGGGAAGCTCACCAAAACCCAAGTTCGCAAGATTGCCCAGGCTAAATCGGTCGATATGAGAATTGCATCTCTAGATGCGGCTGAAATGATGGTTATGGGAACTGCCCGTTCAATGGGCGTGGATATCGTGGAGGGGTAAATGGCAAAAAGATCTAAAAGAATGCAAGAGATCGAAAAGCTTATTGACCCAAATCGGTCGTACAAGCTCGATGAAGCGGTTCAACTGCTCAAAAAATGTCCACCTGTCAAATTTGACCAATCGGTGAATTTGCTGTTGCAAGTGGGTATCGACACAAAAAAATCGGATCAGCAAGTCCGCGGGACCGTCTCTTTGCCTCATGGTACAGGGAAAAAAGTGGTTTTGGTGGTGATTGCAAAAGGCGACAAGGCGAAAGAGGCTCTCGATGCGGGCGCCGATTTTGCAGGTGCTGAAGAGCTCGTCGAAAAGATTAAGGGGGGATGGGTAGACTTTACCGCCTTGATCGCAACGCCAGACATGATGCGCGAATTGGGTAAGCTCGGCAAGGTTTTAGGCCCTCGTGGCTTAATGCCGACGCCTAAAGCTGGAACCGTAACCACTGATGTCGCCAAGGCAATCAGAGAGGTAAAAGCAGGGAAAATTGAGTTTAAAGTCGATAAGACCGGTAGCATCAATAGCGCTGTTGGAAAACTCTCCTTTGGTTCAGAAAAGCTGGTAGAAAACATGAGCGTGTTATTGCAGGCTATTGCGAAAGCAAAACCCTCTAGCTCGAAAGGTGTTTTCTTGAGCCAGTTATATGTGTCTAGCACGATGGGCCCAGGCCTTCGCATTGATCTTCAATCTGTAGCCTTGAGTTAAGGAGATTTTCATGAGAAAAGAAAAAGAACTACTCTTGAGCGAAATTAAAGAAAAGATCGATGCCTCGGCAGCGATGATTGTGACTAAATACGACAAGCTGGAGCCAAACTTGGCCTGGACTTTGAGATCGCGTTTAGGAGGATCTGGTAGCCTATTCGAGGTGGTGCGCAAAAGGGTGTTTGTAAAGGCTGCTGAAAAAGCGGGCATTCCTCTCGATGAGTCCCTTTTACAAGGACACATTGGGGTTGTGTTTGTGCAACAGCCTGATGCCATGCCCTCTGCCAAAGTAGTCCTCAAATTTTCAGAAGAAAATCAAGGGCTGCTGACCGTGCTTTGCGGACAGATTGAAGGAAAAATAGTGCCTGGAGCAGAGATCGAAATGCTTTCGAAACTGCCCAGCATGGAAGAGATGAGAGCGATCTTGGTCGGCCTGTTTACCTCGCCGATGTCCCAGATGCTATCTGTTTTAGAAGCTGCTATAGCTGCGCCAGACGCGCTCATGCAAGCAAAAAGTGAATAAGATTTAGGAGAATTAAAAGCAATGACTGCACAATTAGACGAACTCGTTGACAAGTTGAGCCAACTCTCAGTACTCGATATGGCGAAACTAAAAGATATGTTAGAGGCAAAATGGGGCGTAAAAGCCGCTGTTGCCGTAGCTGCACCTGCAGGGGGCGCTGCATCAGAAGCCGCTGCACCTGCTGCTGAAGCCACTGATTTCAAAGTGGTTCTAGAACCTGTCGCAGATGACAAGAAAATTTCTATCATTAAAGTTGTACGCGAAGTCACAGGACTTGGGCTGAAAGAGGCGAAAGAACTCGTCGAAAAAGCTCCTGTAGATGTGAAAGCAACTGCTCCAAAAGCTGAAGCTGAAGAGATCAAGAAAAAGATCGAAGCTGCAGGTGGAAAAGTAAAACTAGTAGGGCTGTAAAATAATTGCAGCAAAACTTTGTGTAAATTGTTATCATGTCAGCGCGGGGGATTTATGCCCCCGGCTGATTGATTTTGTTTATAGAAAATTTCTGAGGAGCCGGAGTCCATGCTAAAAAAGCCGCCTAAACGGGTGAGTTTTCGTGAACGGGAAGAGATCATTGACCTCCCTAATCTGATCGAAATTCAGATTAAATCCTACAATCAATTTCTCCAATCGCATCTGTTGCCTCATGAGAGGGAAAATGTGGGGTTGCAGGAGGTTTTTAGCGAACTGTTTCCCATCAAATCTTATGACGAGAAAACAGTTTTAGAGTTTCTCTCTTACAACCTAGGCGTTCCGCGCTACTCCCCAGAGGAGTGCATCCGCCGTGGCATCACCTACAACGTCACTTTGAAAGTCAAATTTCGCCTCACCGATGAAACGGGGATTAAAGAGGAAGAAGTTTACATGGGAACCATCCCTGTAATGACAGACAAAGGGACCTTCATCGTCAATGGTGCAGAGCGCGTAATCGTCTCCCAATTGCACCGCTCCCCAGGGATCGCTTTTGAGCAAGAGCGCCACTCTAAAGGAATGATGCTCTACTCTTTCCGGATCATTCCGTACCGAGGCAGCTGGCTCGAGGCCTCTTTTGATAGCAACGATCTGGTGTATGTGTACATCGATCGCAAAAAACGGCGCAGAAAAATCCTTGCCTCAACATTCATCCGTACATTGGGATACTCCACAGACGCCGATATCATCGAAGAGTTTTTTGAAACGGTCAAAGTGAAGGTCAAGTCTGAAAAAGACTTTGTGAAATTGGTCGGGAAAATCTTAGCAGAAGACGTAGTCGATGAACAAACCGGACTCGTATTCGGCAAAGCAGGCGAAAAGTTGACCACTGCCATGTTGAAGCGGATGGTTGATGAGGGGATTGCAGCAGTTCGGATTGCAGAAGAGGCGGATGAAACCCACCCTGTGATCAAGATGCTCTCGAAAGATACGACCGACTCGTATGAATCTGCACTCAAAGACTTTTATCGCAAAATTCGCCCCGGTGAACCTCCTACCCTTTCAAATGCACGATCGGCGATCATGCGCCTATTCTTCGACCCAAAGCGCTACAATTTAGGTCGCGTAGGCCGTTATAAAATGAATCGCAAATTGGGCCTCAGTACAAGTGATGAAGAGCTCAGTGTGGTGACTTTGCGCAAAGAAGATGTCATCGAAGCGCTCAAATATCTCATCCGCTTGAAACTAGGAGATGAGCATGCCTATGTCGATGATATCGACCACCTAGGCAATCGACGCGTCCGCTCTGTGGGCGAGTTGATCCAAAATCAATGCCGCATCGGCCTTGCTCGCATGGAAAAAATCATTAAAGAGCGGATGAATCTTTTTGATTTTTCATCCGACACGATGACCCCTGGCAAAATCGTCTCCGCAAAAGGGCTTGCTGGAGTTCTCAAAGACTTTTTCGGCAGATCGCAACTTTCTCAGTTCATGGACCAAACGAACCCCATTTCCGAGTTGACGCATAAACGACGTCTCTCCTGTTTGGGACCCGGTGGCTTGAACCGAGAAAGAGCAGGCTTTGAAGTGCGCGACGTGCACCCTTCTCACTACGGACGGATTTGCCCGATTGAGACCCCAGAGGGACCCAATATCGGACTTATTACTTCACTTTCCACCTATGCGAAAATCAATGAGTTTGGATTCATTGAAACTCCATATCGCATCGTCAAGGAAGGGGTTGTGACCGATGAGATCGAGTACATGACTGCAGATCAAGAGACCGATTTCATTATCACGCAAGCCTCGACACCTCTCGATAACCATAACATGTTTAGCGAGAATCTATGTTGGGCGCACCGTTGCGGCGAGCCGATGGAGATCGAGACCCCGAGCATTACTCACATGGACGTCTCGTCGAAGCAGCTCGTTTCCATTGTGGCAGGTCTCATTCCGTTCTTGGAGCACGATGACGCCAACCGAGCCCTCATGGGATCGAACATGCAGCGCCAAGCAGTTCCTTTATTGAGAGCGGAAGCTCCGATTGTGGGCACTGGCCTGGAAGGTCGCGCAGCACGCGACTCAGGTGCCGTAGTTGTGGCCTTGGAAGATGGCGTTGTTGAATACGTCGATGGATTTAAGATCGTAGTGGCTCCTAAAGATAACCCGCTCAATAAGCGCACCTACGTTTTGAAAAAGTTTATGCGTTCCAATAGCGGAACCTGCATTAACCAGACTCCTCTTTGCAAAGTAGGGGATGCGGTCATTGCGGGCAACGTACTCGCGGATGGTCCAGCGACGGACAAGGGGGAGATTGCCCTTGGGAAAAACGTCCTTGTCGCCTTCATGCCATGGTGCGGTTATAACTACGAAGATGCGATTATCATCTCGGAAAAATTGATCCGGGAAGATTATTACACATCGATCTATCTCGAAGAATTTGAACTCACTGCTAGGGACACAAAGCTTGGCAAAGAGGAAATTACAAAAGATATTCCGAATGTATCTGAAGAGATGCTGAAGGATTTAGGCGATGATGGAATTATTCGCATTGGCGCCCACGTAGAGCCTGGTTCTATTTTGGTTGGCAAAATCACGCCGAAATCAGAAACGGAGCTATCTCCAGAAGAGCGCCTCCTCAGAGCCATCTTTGGTGAAAAAGCGGCCGATGTAAAAGATGCATCCTTGACAGCTCCTCCAGGAACAGAGGGCGTCGTGATGGACGTGAAAGTGTTTTCTCGTCGTGATCGACTCTCTAAGACCGATGACGAGCTCGTCGAAGAGGCAACTCGGATTAAAGATATCCACTCCGACTTTAAGACTAAAGAGGCGGAGTTGCAGATGGAATTCCACGAAAAACTCGGCGCTTTGCTCATGAATGAAAAAGCTCCTGCAGCGATTATGCACCGCAAATCTGGCGAAGTGCTGATCGAAGAGGGGCAAGTTATCACTCAAGAGATGCTCGAGATCTTGGAAAATGAGAAGGCCGAAGATCTTCTCATGGCAGACAAAGAGATCTACGTCGAATTGAAAAAGATTCTGCGAGAATTTGAAATTGCCTACCAAAACTTGCAAATGCAGCATAAATCTGAAATCGAATTTATGCGCAAAGGCGATACCGATCTCGATCCAGGAGTGATTCGCCAGGTGAAGGTTTACGTTGCTACAAAACGAAAACTGCAAGTGGGCGACAAAATGGCTGGACGCCACGGAAACAAAGGGGTTGTAGCGAAACTGGTTCCTGAAGCCGACATGCCTTATTTGCCCAATGGCGAAGCGATTGAGATGATTCTCAACCCGCTTGGTGTGCCATCGCGGATGAATATGGGTCAGCTCTTGGAAACGCACCTGGGATATGCTGCCAAAAAGGCGGGCATCTGGGTGAAGAGCCCTGTGTTTGAGGGCTTCCCAGAGTCGAAAATTTGGGAAATGATGAAGTCGCAGACGATGTTCGTCGATGGGAAGGTATACCTTTACGACGGCAGAACAGGAGAGCGGTTTGATAATCGCGTCGTAGTCGGCTACATCTATATGCTCAAATTGAGCCACTTGGTCGCAGATAAAATTCACGCCAGATCCATCGGACCGTACTCGCTTGTCACGCAACAACCATTGGGCGGTAAAGCCCAGATGGGGGGACAACGCTTCGGAGAGATGGAAGTGTGGGCGCTCGAAGCTTATGGAGCGGCTCACCTGCTCCAGGAGATGTTGACAGTGAAGTCCGACGACGTGGCTGGCAGAACGCGCATTTATGAGTCGATCGTCAAAGGACAACACGTGCTCGATGCGGGAACGCCCGAGTCGTTTAACGTGCTTGTGAAAGAGATGTGGGGGCTTGGCCTTGATTTCCGTCCGGAACTTGTACAATAGGGGAGTTGTTTAGATGTTTGATACTGATGACGATCTGCAAGGATCTCAGTTTGATAAATTGACCATCAAGATTGCATCGGATGAGGTCATCCGCGATCAATGGTCTAGAGGCGAAATCAAAAAGCCCGAGACGATCAACTATCGTACTTTCAAGCCGGAAAAAGGGGGCCTTTTTTGCGAGAAGATTTTTGGACCGACTCGCGATTGGGAATGCGCCTGCGGAAAATATAAGAAGATCAAGCACAAAGGGATTGTGTGCGATCGCTGCGGCGTAGAAGTCACTTTGTCTAAGGTACGTCGTGAACGGATGGCTCACATTGAGCTGGCCGTCCCCGTGGTCCATATTTGGTTTTTCAAAACCATGCCATCGCGCATCGGAAATATTTTAGGGATGTCCACTTCCGATCTCGAGCGGGTCATCTATTACGAAGAATATGTGGTGACCGATCCAGGTTCTACAGATTTGCAAAAAAAACAGCTCCTCAATGATAACGAATTTCGCGAAGCTCAAGAAAAATGGGGCGCCGAGTCCTTCAAAGTAAAAATGGGGGGAGAGGCTATCCAAGAACTGCTGAAGACAGAAGATCTCTCCTCTTTAGTGGTCGAGTTAAAAGATAAGTTGCGCAAAACCAAGTCGATGCAGGCGCGTATGAAGCTTGCAAAACGCTTGAAGATCATCGAAGGTTTTTCTACTTCAAACAATAGACCCGATTGGATGGTTTTTGGCTGCATTCCTGTCATTCCACCCGATTTGCGTCCTTTGGTTCCTTTGGACGGCGGACGCTTTGCGACCTCCGACCTCAACGATCTGTATCGCAGAGTGATCAACCGCAATAATCGCTTGAAATCGATCCTGAAACTCAAAACTCCAGACGTGATCGTGCGCAATGAAAAGCGGATGTTGCAAGAAGCCGTTGACGCCCTCTTTGATAACGGCCGACACGGACACCCCGTCATGGGCGCCGGCAATCGCCCTCTGAAGTCTTTGTCTGAAATGTTGAAAGGTAAGCAAGGACGTTTCCGTCAAAACCTACTTGGAAAACGGGTAGACTATTCAGGTCGATCTGTTATCGTTGTAGGACCGGAATTGCGCTTTAATCAGTGCGGTCTTCCCAAGAAAATGGCGCTAGATCTGTTCGAACCTTTCATCGTAAAACGGCTGAAAGATTTAGGGTACGTCTATACCATTCGCTCTGCGAAGAAGATGATCCAAAAACAAGCCCCCGAAGTGTGGGATGTTTTGGAAGAGATCATTAAAGGACACCCGGTTCTTCTCAACCGAGCACCTACGCTGCACCGTTTAGGGATCCAAGCTTTCGAGCCGATTCTCATTGAAGGAAAAGCGATTCGCATCCACCCCCTTGTTACGCCTGCGTTTAACGCAGACTTCGACGGGGACCAGATGGCAGTGCACGTGCCTTTATCTGTTGAGGCGCAGCTCGAGGCGAAACTGCTCATGATGGCACCGGATAACATTTTCCTCCCCTCATCGGGAAGACCTGTAGCGGTACCCTCTCAGGACATGATCCTTGGCCTATATTACATCATGCACGATCCGGTCACCAAGCCAGAGAAAGCGGGACAGAAAGTGAAAGTGTTCGGCAGCCCTCAAGAGGTCTTGATGGCTCTTCATTCGAGCGGTAGCTTCAACTGGTTTGATGCAGCAAATCGCGTTGAGGGCAAGCGCTTAGATAACTTAGGACGGGGCCTGCACATTCACGAAAAGATCAAAGTTTTGATCGATGGCGGCATTATCGAGACCACTCCAGGTCGCGTGCTATTTAATACCATTGTTCCAAAACAACTCGGTTTTCAAAACTACGTGCTTCGCAAAAAAAGACTCTCTGAGCTTGTGCTTGAGTGCTACAAGAAAATTGGTCTAGAAGCGACTGTGCAGTTTTTGGATAACATGAAGAATTTGGGCTTTGCCGAAGCTACGCGAGCAGCTCTTTCTATGGGAACTTGCGATGTGAAGGTGCCAGCTCACAAGGCAAAAGCTCTAGCCGATGCGTATAAACGCGTAGCTCTTGTGAAAAAGCAATACGAAGACGGGATCATCACGGATGGCGAGCGCCATTCGAAGATCATTAGCATTTGGACTGAAGTGTCCGATGATCTATCCGATGACCTCTTCAAAATGATCTATGACACAAGTTCTGGCCAGCTCAATCCACTGTATCTGATGGTGGATTCAGGAGCGCGGGGCAATAAGTCGCAGGTTAAGCAGTTGGGAGCTTTGCGCGGTTTGATGGCGAAACCATCTGGCGAAATTATCGAATCTCCGATTACTGCGAACTTCCGAGAAGGCTTAACTGTGATGGAGTACTTTATCTCCACGCACGGAGCTCGAAAAGGTCTTTCGGATACCGCTTTGAAAACGGCCGACTCAGGATATTTAACACGCCGCCTTGTCGACGTGTCTCAAGATGTGATTATTACTAGAGAAGATTGCGGAACGCTCAACGGCATTGAAGTTGCCGCTATTAAGCAGGGCAACGAAGAGCTGCTCCCGATCAAAGATCGCATCTACGGACGGACAGTGCTCGATGATATTCATCAGCCCGGCGATAGCAAGAAAATTTTGGCCCGTTCAGGCGATGTACTGACCATGCTGCAAGCAGAAGCCATTGATGATGCGGGGATTGAATCAATCCGGATCCGCTCAGCGCTCACCTGCGAAAGCAAACGCGGTATTTGCGCAAAGTGTTACGGTCTAAACCTTGCGACAGGCAATCTCGTAGGCTTGGGAGAGGCGATTGGAATTATCGCAGCCCAGTCGATCGGGGAGCCTGGAACGCAGCTTACCATGAGAACGTTCCACTTGGGCGGTATTGCAGCAGCGGGCTTGAGCCCAGAGCTCATCGCGCAGCAAGACGGCGTATTGGTTTACATGGACCTGCGCGTTGTACAAAATGAACAAGGCCAGTGGCTTGCCCTCAATAAAAACGGCACGTTGCAAATCGTCCGAGATGAAGGGCGCGCTCTTGAGGACTACAAAAAGCTCTTGGCCAACAAGTCGATCGAGCCGCTGCAGACATTTAACGTAGAGCTCGGTACTGAAATTTTCTTTGCAGATGGCGCGAAGATCAAGCTAGGCGTGAAAGTAGGTCAGTGGGAGCAGCATAGCAGCCCTATCATTTGCGAGCGGCCTGGATATGTGAAATACGAAGACCTCGTAGAGGGCATTTCCACGCAGCGCGAAGTCAACAAGCAGACAGGGCAAGTGGAGTTGATCGTGAAGCAACATCGCGGAGAGCTCCACCCACAACTCGCCATTTACTCCGATGCAGAGTATAGCGAACTCATTGGTACATATGCGATCCCTGCCAGTGCGGTGATTTCCGCAAGAGAGGGGCAATATGTAGCTGCTGGGATGATCCTTGCTAAATTGCCTCGCGGGGCGATTAAGACGAAGGATATCACGGGGGGACTGCCTCGTGTAGCTGAACTCTTTGAAGCGCGCAAGCCAAAAGATGCTGCCGAAATTGCGAAAATCGACGGAGTGGTCGATTTCCGCGGAGTGCAGAAAAATAAACGGATTGTGATTGTTCGCGATGAAGTCACCGGCATGGAAGAGGAACACCTCATCCCGCTCACCAAGCACTTGATCATCCAAAAAGGGGATCATGTGATGAAAGGTCAGCAGCTAACAGATGGTCTCGTCGTCTCTCAAGAGATTCTCGACATCTGCGGCGTTGGAGAGCTTCGCAAGTACTTGGTCAATCAAGTTCAAGAGGTCTACCGCCTGCAGGGGGTTGATATCAACGACAAGCACGTGGAGATCATCGTTCGCCAGATGCTGCAAAAAGTGCGCATTACCGATCCGGGCGATACCACATTTTTGCATGGGGAAGATGTCGACAAAAAGGTCTTTCACGAGCAAAATCGCAGGACGATCGAAGAGGGCGGCAAGCCTGCACAAGCAGCGCCTGTCCTCCTTGGAATCACCCGCGCGTCATTGGGAACCGAGTCGTTCGTATCGGCCGCTTCCTTCCAAGAGACGACACGCGTGCTTACGGAAGCATCCTGCGAAAGCAAGACCGACTTCCTCCTCGATATCAAGGCGAACCTCATCATGGGACACATGATCCCAGCAGGTACTGGCTACGAGTATCACAAAAAGGTCAACCGGTTTGTCGACGCGCAAGCGGCCGAAGAACTCGAGATCGATTTTGAATCAGAGCCAGCCTCTATTAGCCTATAAAACATCCAGGGTCCAAAGAATTCTCTTTGGACCCTAGCTGTTATACACAAATAAGTTCAAAAGTTGGTTTTGGGCAATGCGAAAACTGGCGAAATTCGCCTATCGTAAGTGACCTAATATGTTTTGTAATATGTATAATGCACCGCTAAAATTAAGGTATGGATCATGGCAGTAGCATTAGGTATGCGACTCATGCAAGGAGCTGATTACCAAAAACTTCGGACGCCATGCCCTTTGTCAGAAAATAAGTTTAGAAAATGGGATGCTGCTTTGGCAGGTTTTTGCCGAGACGTCAAACTGTTGGGCGCCTATATAGATGCGGGGGCGTGTATTAGGCCGACAGTGCTCGAAGGGATTGCAGCTAGAATCACAAAATTGTCTAACAGGGTCATCACGCCACAACAAACAGCTCTTGTTCGGGATATGCTGGATCAGATACGAAGAGCTCAACCCTGCCTATTGCCACCTATCACACCTGTGCCAGAGACTTATACACCTCCCTGTCGGCAAATCCACATTCCCATGTTCCCAGAGGGGCCTCGGGGCTGGCTATACCGAGCTGTTTACGCTCTGGGAATCGTGCCTGTCCAGACTCTTTGTGTAGTGCCTGAAGAGTGGGCAGGCGTTTTGCCAACGGTTCTACAACCTCAGTGTCATGCCCCTGAGACTTCTTTGTTCCCATATGGAATGGGGCAAAGTATCCCTATTGCATCTGCAACGGTACATTTGAAGCGTCCTGACTCAGAACAGATAGATTGCTCCTCGACGAATGCTTGGATCAATCTTGCAGAACAAGAGATTTCTAATTTTACAAGCCCCGGTGCCTTTGATAGAACTTGGCCAGAGTTTCAGGTCAGACTTCATGAGTTGGGGTCTCACATGTGGTTAAAGCAAATCGACGCGGCATCCCCCTCGCATCTTTTCAATATTTTTGAAACAATGCGCAGAGTGACTGTTTTAGTGGATCAAATAGTACAGCAGACTTTACATAGCAACCACTTTCCAACTCAGACAATGCAAATGCGCTGCATTCAAAGAGTTCTAGTTGAGTACCAAAAAATGTCGCAAGCCTGGGTGGAAAAATTTCTTCATAGTTCTCCATTATGGAATTTTGCAGCAAGCGTTGCGGATGGCCCTGCAAATACAAAATCCGAGCATCGAGACCTGTCGCGAGTGCTCGAGGATTGCAAAGGGATGATAGCAAAAATTCTAGATCCAGGGACTACTCAGGCCCGGATTACAAATATTTCAAATATACTCTACCAAATCAATATGTTGATGATCGGTACTCATTATCGCAATCGCCTAGAAAGCGATAGTGCGTCTACTCCTGCTCCCATTCCCACTCCGCTTCGCAACACCATGGAAGCGATTCATAAATCTGAATATGCACAAACTTTTGCCCTCGTTGGTATTTCTTTTCTTCCAGATCGAGTTGTTGCACACTATCATGTTCCTGCCCAACGATTTAAGGCTCGTGCAGACATCTCTTACGATGCCCGATCTAAACAACTTAGATTGGAGGGAGAGCTGGTTGGACAATCGTTTCGCCCTTTAGATGAAATCAGAGCGGTTTTTTCTCTTTTGGAACAACAACCTTTCGTTCACGTAGACAAAGCCCGACCGTTTCAAATATTTGAAGCCCCTTTTTCCTGGAAAATAGGTAAGGACAAAGAATTATTTAGTTTGATGGGTGAGCTTGTTCACATTCTCGCATTTTACTCTGCACCAGATGCATCTATTTCCAAGTTCATAGAACATGCGGCGCGCCGTTGGTCAACCTCCACAACAAGATCTCGACGAACTATACTTCGCCGCAGCTCTTGAAATGACTGCAAGTCTAATGTTTAGTGCAGTTTTTGTTCTAGGCTGACTAAGTCTTTGGTAAAGTTGCGAATCCCTTCAGATAGTTTCTCTGTGGCCATGGCGTCTTCGTTGAGATGCCACCGAAATGCTTTTTCATCGAGACTTAATTTTGTGACAGACGCTTGCTGCGCCGTTTTTGGATCTAGCTTTCTTTCGATCAGTTGTGTGGATGTTTTGAGCTCTTCGAGAAAGTTTGGAGAGATCGTCAGTAAGTCACAGCCTGCAAGCTCGAGAATTTCTCCTTTGTTGCGGAAAGAGGCCCCCATGATCTGCGTTTTGTAACCAAACTTTTTGTAGTAATTGTAGATCGTCGTTACGGACAAGACTCCAGGATCTTGGGCAGATGGATAGCCCTCTTTGCTCTCTGCTTTTTTATACCAGTCGAGGATGCGGCCCACGAAGGGGGAGATCAATGTGGCTCCAACCTCTGCGCACGCTATAGCTTGCGCAAGGCTGAACATGAGTGTCATGTTGCAGTGGATTTTCTCTTTTTCAAGCGTTTTGGCAGCTAAAATCCCTTCCCAAGTCGAGGCCAATTTAATGAGGACGCGGCTGCGGTCAATGCCTGCCTTCTCATAAAGAGAAATCAGATGGTGCGCCCTTTGGATCGATCCATCGACGTCAAACGAGAGGCGCGCGTCGACCTCGGTCGAGACGCGTCCTGGAACAATTTTTAGAATTTCTAGGCCAAAATTGACAAAGAGCTTGTCGATTGTTTTGGCCATATTGCCATTGCCATAGCGGATCGCTTCATCGACTAGGGGACGATATTGGGGGAGCTTGCTTGCTGCGTAGATCAGAGAGGGATTAGTTGTAGAGTCGGTCGGGTGGTACTGTTTTAGTGTTTCAAAATCA
>JAKAFF010000154.1 GCA_021818045.1 bacterium | reverse complement strand
GATCCCCCAAAGAGACAGAATCGAACACCACGTCGACCGCCACATTGGCAAGCCGTTTTTGTTCATCCAGAGGGATGCCCAACCGCTCAAAGGTTTTTAAAATCTCGGGATCTACTTGGTCTAAACTCTCTAACCGAGGCTTACCCTTCGGCTCGGCGTAGTAAGAAATATCTTGATAGTTGATTGGGGGGTAATGGACATTGGCCCACTTCGGCTCCGCCATCGCCTGCCATTTTCGAAAGGCCTTAAGCCTAAAGCGCAGCATGAACTCAGGCTCCCCCTTACGCTCAGAAATCAATCGTATCGTCTCTTCACTCAACCCCTTAGGAAACTTTTCGGTCTCCACATGGGTCACAAACCCATACTTGTATTCTGTAGACAAACAGCCCTCATGACAGGAATTGAGGGAATTTTACCCTACCTACCCATTCAAGGTCAACCGATTAAGGCCAGTAATTGTTAATTACAAACACAGAGATTATAATTAAATTATGGGCCACATATCTCACGAATTACCCATTCGATCTAAGTTGCACATGCTAGAGGACATCGTGCAAATCATCCAGTGTTTACACCGCGGCCAAAGACACGCCGCGGAAAAGCTGCTCGATGATTTAAAGCTCCGTGCGCTCTATTTGGAAGAGGGCATCCAACAAGATGTGTTGATGTTTGCGGAGCAAGTATTCTTCCAATACGATTACGATCCTTATCACAAAATCACATCAGATGTGCAGCGAGCGGCCGATCGCTTAGTTGAACATTTAGGCTTTGTTATACACAAATGAGTTCAAAAGTTGGTTTTGGGCAACGCGAAAGCTGGCGAAATTCCAACTTTTGAACTCATTTGTGTATATCCCCTCGCAAGAATAGATTGCATTTAACCTCTTCACCTGACATCATTTCTTTCTCAAGAAATGGAAAAAGAATACATATTTTGGTTTTGTGCTTTGGCAGGCTCTGGGGTGTTTCTCATTCAGAGCATCTTAAATTTTTCAGGACTTGGTGCTGAAGACGTGGATGACGCGACCTCGCAAGATTTCAAGTGGCTCTCGAAGCAAGCGGTCACTGGATTTTTGATGATGTTTGGATGGATAGGGCTTGCGATGCTCTATGAAGGGGGGTTTTCCTTTCCCATCTCTACTCTGATTGCGGCCCTCGCGGGCATTGGATCTGCGCTGATTGTTGGGTATCTTTTGCGCCTCACCTCGTTACTACGCAGCACAGGCACGGTATTTGACATTCGCGACGCCATTGGCAAAGAAGCCTCAGTATACCAGCGCATTCCGCTCAACGGAAAAGGAAAAGTGACGATCTCGCTCCACGAGATCTCTTACGAACTTGATGCCGTGAGCCGAGAAAGCGAGGAAATCGATTCATTTCAGCCCGTACAAATTATAGAGGTATCGGATGACAACACTGTCGTTGTCGCCCCTCTTCATGCAGTGAAGGAGTAATCATGCAAGTGCCCGCAATCCCGTTTCTCACTACTTCGGTGGTGTTTTTTCTGCTCTTTATCTTTTCGACGCTCTATTTTTTAGCTAAACTCTACCGTCGCTGCCCTTCCAACAAAATTTTGGTTGTGTATGGCCGAGTGGGAGGAAGCCGGACCGTCATGTGCTATCATGGGGGCGGCACTTTTGTATGGCCTTTGATTCAAGGCTGCACCTACTTAGATTTAACGCCGCGCACGATTCACATCCCGCTAAAAGGGGCGCTATCGCATCAAAACATCCGCGTCAATGTACCTAGCACCTTTACGGTGGCCATCGGGCTGACTCCGGACATCATGAACAATGCGGCCATCCGTCTTTTGGACCTCGACCATCGCAGCATCGAATCGATGGCAACCGAAATCATCATTGGCCAGCTGCGGCTCACCGTGGCATCGCTGCGCATTGAAGAGATCAACCAAGACCGAGAGCGCTTCCTCGAGTCGATTAAGAAGAACATAGAGCCAGAGCTGCACAAAATTGGCCTAACGCTACTCAACGTCAACATTACAGACATCACCGACGAGTCGCAATACATTGAAAGCATTGGACAAAAGGCCTCTGCAACAGCTGTCAACCAGGCCAAAGTAGACGTAGCTGAGCAAGAAAAGCAAGGCGACATTGGGAAAGCACTCGCAGAAAAAGATCGGCGCATCTCTGTCGCCTCTTTCCATGCAGAAGCCGTCAAAGGGGAAAACGACTCAAAAGCCCAAATCGCACTTGCAAACGCTATCTTGGCGGAAAAAGAGGCAGTCGCGTCTCAAAAAAGCCAAGTTGCAAAACAACAAGCGGAAGCCGAGATCCAAAAAGCGCGCGCATTAGCACAAACTGAACTCCTTGCGGCTGACCAGATTGTCCCTCAAGAAGTGGCTAAGAAAAAGATTGAAATCGAGGCGGCAGCTGAAGCGCAAAAGAAAATTCTCGTTGCACGCGGTGAAGCGGAGGCCATCTTGTCTTTGAAAGAGGCTGAAGCGCAAGGGATCCAAAAGCTGCTCGATGCAAAAGCGCAAGGGTACCGACGCCTTGTGGAGGCATGCGGCAACGACGCACAAAGCGCCTCTACCATGCTCCTCATTGAAAAACTAGAAGAGATCGTAAAACTGCAAGCAGAGGCCATTAGCAACATCAAAATCGACAAAATCACAGTGTGGGATAGCGGCTCTGCCGATTCTGCAAAGGGCGGATCGTCCACTGCCAACTTTCTCAATCAGTTCGTGAAATCCTTACCCGCCTTGCACGATGTGACCGCGCTCGCTGGTCTGCAGCTCCCCCCTTATCTCGGCAAGATTGCACAGGAGGAGGCTCCCCTGAAGACGAAGTAACATGCACTTCGCGATCTGCGATGTGTATATGCACTTCCACGCGATTAGTCACTTGCCCTCCTTGAGAATGCGCGAGATAGCGGCGATATAGGGCATAAGCGCCGATCGCGGCTGCGATCATGGTCCATGGATGATCGTTGACCAAGCCCACCACTCCTGCGACAACGGTGGATGCTTGCAGCACAGCGCCAATGATTGGTATTTTGTCCACTTGGCGCTTTTCTTGCAGGGGCGTAACTGACGCCGCGGCAGAAGCCTTCAAAGTGTCAGCTGCTACCTTTTCGGTGCGCTCGACCACAGGGGTGTGCCAATAGGTCCATGCATTACGCGCCCACTGCGCCGCCACCGCCACAGCGGCAAACACCCCAGCTCTTGATCGCATTGCAAAGTCGCCATATCCCGATCCCATCTTTTCCTCCATTTCAAAAAAGAGCGATATGCTAGGTTTTTTTTACAATAAACGCAAGGATGGGCGTGATGGCAAACCAATTTCTCCAAGGCCAATAAGGTACTGACCTTGCGATTTTGAGCGATCTGAAGTGGACCCCGAAAACTGGACAGGTTGATTAGTTTGCTTCATGCTACCTAAACCGTTGAGCATGGAGATAAAAAATGACGAAGAAGCCAAG
>JAKAFF010000153.1 GCA_021818045.1 bacterium | reverse complement strand
GGAAGCATTTGCTCGCTAAACATTTTGTCGATCTCATTTCTCGCCACGCCTTGCTCGATTGGTTGCATAATTATGGGGAAGGAATTGAGGCAATTGTCCATATGGGCGCCTGTTCCGATACCGTGGAGAGCGATGGCGATTATTTGCTGGAAAATAACTTCCGCTTTACGGTGCGCCTCGCTGAGTGGGCGCTGCAGCGAGGAGTTCGCTTTGTGTACGCCTCTTCCGCTGCCACTTACGGCGATGGATCTTTAGGCTTTGAGGATGATGAGTCGCGCCTAGAAGAGCTAAAACCGCTAAATTTATACGCCTTTTCTAAACAGCTCGTCGATCTTTGGATGCAAAGGGAAAAAGTGCTCGATCGTGTGGTGGGACTGAAATACTTCAACGTGTTCGGTCCTAATGAATATCATAAGGGTCGCATGGCTTCCATGGTATTGAAGATGTCGCATAAAGCCCAGATGGGAGAGGCAATTGAGCTGTTTCAGTCAAATGATCCAAGCTATGTGCACGGAGGACAGATGCGCGATTTCATCTACGTGAAAGATGCAGTTAAGATGACGTGCGCATTTTTAGATCCAAAATATCGACACGTGGGCGGGATTTATAATGTGGGACAAGGCGCGGCTATTACTTGGAATGATCTGGCCGATGCTTTGTTTAGATCTCTTGAGCGCAAATCGCAGATTAAATACGTTGAGATGCCCCCTGATCTCATGCGCCAATATCAGAAATTTACTTGCGCATCGATGGGAAAACTGCGTAAAGTCTTCTCTTCAGATCCTCAATATGTGTCAACTGTGCCGGTGAGTGAGTCTGTGCGCGAATATGTAAGAGATTATCTATTGAGATGGGATCGATGGTAAATCTTGCAAAAGCATTTCGGTATTTTCGCCCTTTCAAAGTGCTCGTTTTAGGCGATTTTTTACTCGATACGTATACGACGGGTCGGGTGAGACGGATCTCTCCCGAGGCGCCGGTTCCTGTGATGGAAGTGATAAAACACGAAGCGCGCCCCGGCGGCGCAGGGAATGTGGTGTTGAATTTGCTCAGTCTTGGCGCCGAGGTGTTTGTAGCAGGCCGTGTCGGCGATGATGCAGATGGCCAAAGTTTGCGCCATCTACTAGCGCAGGCGCATTCTTGCGGTCTTCGCACTGAGATCGGTTATCGCACACCGATGAAAAATCGCCTGGTGGCCGAAGGTCAGCAGCTCATTCGTGTCGATTTTGAAACGATTACTCCGTTACCCATCGATTCGGAAGAACAGATTTTATGCGAGCTCGCAGAGCTCATTCCTCAAATGCAGGTCGTGGCTTTGTCTGACTACGGGAAAGGCTTTTTAACAGATCGGTTGATTCGCGAGGTGTTGCAGATGGCAAAACAGGCCGCTGTGCCAAGCATTGTCGATCCTAAGGGGATCGATTTTGCCAAGTATCGGGGCGCAACCCTCATTAAGCCTAATGTGTCGGAAGCTTATGCAGCTGCAAAGATGGGAGGAGCGTTATCACTGGATCAAGTAGCTCAGAAATTGTTAGAAGAGACAAAGGCCCAATATCTTCTCATTACGCGCTCAGAAGCGGGGATCTCCGTCTTTGATGCGCAAGAAAGATCCGATTTTCCTGTGCGCTCTAAAGAGGTCAAAGATGTGACGGGCGCAGGCGATACGGTTCTTGCAACGCTTTGTTTAGGTGTGGCCAATGGGTTGGATATTCATACCTCCACACAGCTTGCCAATATCGCAGCAGGCCTTGCAATTGAGCGCTTCGGATGTGTCCAGATTACGCTGCCTGAATTGGCATCGCGCCTTTTTGAAATCGATTGTGAGACTAAAATTTTTGACGAAAGCCATCTATATGCTTTGCGGCAAATGCTGCAGGGGAAGCGCTTTTCTCTTCTCGTATTAGAAAAAGGACAGGCGATGAGCCTTGGATTGTTCAGGTCGATTCGCTCTTTGTCTGCGGCCGCTGAGAAGTTCATTATCTATGCGCATCAGCCGCATGAAGAACTCATCCACCTGCTCTCTTCTCTACAGGAGGTGGATCATATTATCTTGCAATCTGAAAGTCTGAAGCATCTATGTGACGAGATTCATCCTCAAGAAATCTATCGATTGGAAAGAGATGTCCCAGTTCGTTTAGAATTTGGAACAAATGCTTTGCGCTCACTCATGGATTTTGTATCCACCCGCAATGGGTATGTCGATGATGCCACCTCCTAGACACACTTCGTTGTTGTAAAAAACAACCGATTGCCCAGGGGTAATGGCCCTTTGCGGTTCATCGAATACCACGCGCCCCGATTCATATAGCGTGCAAGGGGTGTCTTGTTGGCGATAGCGCACCTTAGCGCAGCACCGGAACGGATATTGCGAGGGGGCGTCGGCTACCCAGGTGAGTTCTTGCGCTTGCAGCTCGGAGCGATAAAGGGAGGGGTGATCGTCGCCTCGAACCACGAAAACGACATTGCGTTTGGGGTCTTTGTCGACGACAAACCAAGCTCTCCCTTCGCCCCCAAGACCCAAGCCTTTGCGCTGTCCGAGCGTATAAAAGGCGGATCCATCATGTCGGCCTACAATTTTTCCCTCCAAAGTTTCAAAGTTTCCCGGCTGCAAACCGATGTATTGCGCCAAGAAGGGTTTGAAATCTCTTTTGCCGATGAAACAGATCCCTGTGCTGTCTTTCTTGTCCGCTGTGGCAAGGCCGTGAGCGTGGGCGATCGAGCGTACCTCTTGCTTTGTCAGATGGCCGATGGGAAATAAGACGCGCTGTAATGCATCCCGCTTTACTGCGTGTAAAAAATAACTCTGGTCCTTATTCGAATCCAGTCCTTTAAGAAGCCGGCTTTGTGCGTCTAAGCGGCAATAGTGCCCTGTGGCCAAATAATCGGCTCCAAGTGCCAGGGCTTTATCTAAAAATACTTTGAATTTGATTTCCCGATTGCACAATACATCGGGATTAGGCGTGAGGCCTTTTTTGTAATCGGCTAAAAATTGGGCAAAGACTGCATCCCGATACTCCTGTACGAAGTTGACGCTGTAGTAGGGGATTTTTAATCCTTCGCAAACCTTTGCTACATCTTCAAATTCCAAAGCTGACTTGCAGGGGCCGGTTTCTTCCCAATTTTTCATGAAAAGGCCAATGACTCGGTAGCCTTGCTGCTGTAGCAGCAACGCGCTCACCGATGAGTCCACCCCTCCAGACATGCCGACTATGGCTGTTTTCATTTTATTTTTTGCAAATTCGCTAACAATTATACACTAGATCTCTTTCGAAACCCAGGCTTCGTTGATTTTAGGGATTATTTTGGCCGTTTTTCGCTTTTTTTTTCCATGGACAGTATATACACGAATGAATTCAAAAGTTGGTTTTGGGCAACGCGAAAGCTGGCGGAATTTATCTATCGTAAGTGACCCAATATTAAAAATATAGGGTCACTTACGATAGGTAAATTGCGCCGCTT
>JAKAFF010000152.1 GCA_021818045.1 bacterium | reverse complement strand
TCGATGTAATCTTCTGGCAAAATCGCATCAAAGCTAAATTCCATTTTGGTTTCATTAAAGGAGACGGGAACTTGCTTTTTGAGCGCATCGATTGCCCTTTTTAGAAGTTTACAGTAGAGGTGAAATCCGATGGCAGAGACTTGGCCCGATTGCTGCACTCCTAAAATGTCTCCAGCGCCTCGGATTTCGAGGTCGCGCATAGCAATTTTCATGCCTCCGCCATAGCCGCCGGCTTCAACGAGCGCATTGAGTCGTTTGCGGGCAGGCTCGGGAAGGCGTAGGTTTTTGGGGATGAGAAAGTAGGCATAAGCTGCGCGGTTCCATCTTCCTACTCTGCCGCGCAGCTGATAGAGGTCGGCTAGGCCATAAGTGTCCGCGCGGTCGATCAGGATGGTATTGGCATTCGGAACGTCTACGCCGTTTTCGACGATTGTGGTTGCAAAGAGCAGATCGATTTCGCCTCCCCGGAATTGGTGAAACATCTCATCGACTGCATCGGGATCCATTTGTCCATGGACAATGCCGATGCGGGCGGAGGGGGTCAGTTTTTGAATTTGATCGGCCCTTTGATAGATTGTTTCGACGCGGTTATGGATAAAAAACACCTGGCCGCCACGCGCAAGTTCTCGCAAGATGGCGTTTTGGATGAGTTCGAGCTGGGTTTCTGCGATGATGGTTTTGACGGGCAGCCGGTCTTGGGGTGGTGTGCTGATGGTAGACATGTCGCGCGCATGCACGAGCGACATGTAGAGGGTACGCGGAATGGGAGTGGCTGAGAGTGTAAGGCTATCTACATTGGCCCGAAATTTTTTTAAGTGCTCTTTGGCGCGCACACCGAAGCGCTGCTCTTCGTCGACGATGACGAGTCCCAAATTGGCAAATTGCACATCTTGCGATAAAAGGCGGTGCGTTCCCACGAGAATGTCGATCTGGCCTTCTTTGACTTTTTTTAATGTTTCTCGAACCTCTTTGGGGGAATGGAAACGGGAGACGACGCCTACTTGGATGGGAAAGCCGCTCATTCTTTGGCAAAAAGTTTCGTAGTGCTGGATGGCTAAAACGGTTGTTGGAACTAACACGGCGACTTGTTTATGGCCATCGGCTACGGCTTTAAAGGCGGCTCGCATGGCCACTTCCGTTTTCCCATAACCAACGTCGCCACAGATGAGGCGGTCCATCGGTTTTTCAGAGGTCATATCGGTTTTAATCGCTTCAATTGCCAAAATTTGGTCTTGTGTCTCTGTATAGGGGAAGTCTTTTTCGAATTGTTGGACGATTTGCCCATCTGATGGGTAGCGAAAGCCTCCTAATACAGCTCTTTGTGCCTGCATCTGCAAGAGGTCGTTTGCATAGCCTACGATTTGTGCCTGCGCGTTCATGCGCGTGGTTTGCCAACGCTTGCTGCCTAGTTGACTGAGCGATGGGGGAGCCTCTTTCGATCCAATATAGCGAGAGACGAGATGGGATTGAGACAGGGGGACGAAAAGCTTGCTTTGATCGGCGTATTCTAAAGAGAGAAATTCGGCATCTTGTCCTAAGTGATTTGTATGTTTTTCAAGGCCTATAAATTTGCCGATACCGCTATGAAAGTGGACCACTAGATCGCCGGGTGCAAGTTCATGAAATTCGGCAGCTGGCGTATGGTAGGTGCTTCTCCATTTTTGCCGTCGGACATGGCTGCGATGCGAGAGTTCGACGTTTGGAACGACGACCAGGTTTTCTAGACAATAGCCCGATGTGAGATACCCCTTTTCCCAACGCGTTTTTGGAGGCAAGGCGATGGATTGCAATAGCTTTTTCACTTCGTCTTCTTCTGTTTGCGTACTATTGAGAAAGAGAAACTCCAAATGGGGATCGGGGGACTCTTCGGGGTGAAATACGTGCTCGATTTTGCAAAATTTTGGCTTAAAGCGCCTTGCTTTAAATTTATGGGAAAACAGTTCCACTTCGTGTTCTACGGGGTGCTCGCTACAGAGGATATGCGTTTTATTGTCCCAAATTTGCAAAAGCTCTTTGAATGGATATAGCAAGGGCGATTTGGCTGCGGGCATGGATTGGATGCCGATGTAGGTGTCTTCGATGGCGAGCACATCGTCCCAAAAAATGATAGGATCATCGAGGTAGTCTACGATGTTGACGAGCGGATTTGCCTTTTGCAAAAGGGGCATTTCATGGGCGGGGCATAAGAAGATTTCATTGGCTTTTGCAATCGATTTTTGCCCCACCGCATCAAATGTGCGGATCTCTTCGATCTCATCGCCCACAAATTCGATGCGGTAAGGATCGCTTGAGGCGACAGGAAATATATCCACAATCCCGCCACGCATGGCAAATTCGCCTTTGTCGGAGACGACAGCGACTCGCTTGTAGCCTAAAGAGGTGAGTTTTTGGGGCACGCTTTCAAAGGGGATGCGGCTCTTTTTTGTCCAGCGATGCAATAGGGGAAGAAGCGTCTCTTTAGGAAGCACTTTTTGTAAAAGGGAGGCTAAAGGGCAAAGAAGAATGACCGGACCTTTGCGATGCACTAAAGCATCGAGCGCTTCGAAGCGTTTGCCAATGATGTCGGGGCTGGGGGCGATCTCTTCTCCAGGCAGAGTTTCCCACGCTGGAAATTCGATTGCGAGATTGGGACAAAAATAGGAGAGGTTGTCGAAAAAACGATCTTCGCGCGTGCCTCCAGTGATGAGCAAAACGGACCGTTTTTTTGCGGCTTCGCTTGCGAGGAGGGCTTTGGGAGAGTCCCAGAGCCCTTCGACAAAGATCGACTCATCAGGTAGTTTGAGCAAGGATTTGCCGGATTTTATCGAGTGCTTTGGGGAGTCCTTGAGGGTCTTTGCCGCCCGCTTGCGCCATGGTTTGCTTGCCGCCACCGCCTCCTTGGATGAGGGGAGCTGCCTCTTTGATCAGCTCTTGCGCTTGGATGTTTTTTTGCACCAAATCTGCACTGACGGCCACGAGCAGCTGACACCTTTCGCCAACGGGCACTCCGAGAGCTACAACCCCTGAGCGCAGCTGTTTGAGCAGCTCTACTGCAAATTCATTTAAATCTTCTGAAGGGATGGAAATTTCGGTTGCAACAAGTGCGATAGAGCCCACTTTTTCTTGGTGTGACAAGCACTTTTCAAGCAGTTGGCGCAGCTCATTTTTCCGAAGCGCTTTTATTTCTTGGGTCAAAAGCCGATTTTCATCCAATAGCGTGGATAGCTTATCTGCCATAGAGGCAATGGGGGATTTTAGAGCGGTTGCAAGGCGCTGCAAAAGGTCTTCTTCTTCCTGCACGAGGCTCTCTGCAACGCGGCCTGTTACGGCCTCGATACGGCGCACGCCAGCTGCAATGCTACTTTCTTTTGCAATTTTAAAAAGGCCAATAGTTCCTAGCCGACTCGTATGAGTCCCCCCGCAAAGCTCTTTAGAAAAATCGATGTCGACGACCCGCACTTTTGCACCATATTTTTCGCCAAAAAATTGTTTG
>JAKAFF010000151.1 GCA_021818045.1 bacterium | reverse complement strand
TCCGATCTTTTCTTTAGGAGCCAGGTGTCTTAATGGTTGGCCTTGATATGCAATTTCTCCCGTATACCCGTTTTCCAATTGTACTAAGCAGCGTAGCAAAGAAGTTTTGCCGCATCCACTTTGACCCAATAATATGGCAATCTGGTTATGTTTTACAGTAATGTTTATTTGTTCGAAGATAGGTTTTTTCTTGTATAAAGATAAGTTTTTAATTTCTAACATAGTTGAGTCTCCACTCTATCAATCTAAAAAATGCATTGAGGATGAAAGAAAAGAGGAGGTAGCAGCATGCAATCATCAAGTAGATCGGTACTGGCTCCATCTCGCGACTGACTAAGTTCATTCCGACACGCGTCAATTCTAAAAGGCCGATAGAAGAGACGATGGCGGTACTTTTCAATACAGATTCCCACTCGTTGCAAAGAGCGGGTAGGGCATGGCGTATCATCTGAGGCAAGATGAATGCGCGTAAAGATCCCCATTTGCTGTAGCCCAAGACAAATGCCGCATCCCACTGCGTAGAAGGAACTGCGTTCAGAGCTGATCGTACGATTTGGGTCACATAACCTGATGAGCACAGTCCCAAAGCGAGCGCGGAGGCAGTAAATGGATCCAAGTTAAAGCCGCATAGATCGGGCAAAACAAAATAGACGATCAAAAGTTGCACGTAGAAGGGGATAGCTCTGAACAAAAAGGCAAAGCCTTCAATGGGGTAGGATAGGATAGGCAGGCGTAGACGCTCCGATGTCAGCATGCCGAATAAAAGGCCCAAAAAACCACTCAAGCTGCAAGCAAAGATCATGACTTGGATCGTCATTTGAGCCCCTTGCAGTAATAGAGGAAGTGATCTGATGACTAAGTCCATTAGTTTCGCAAGCCCCATTTTTGTTCTAGCTCAAGAACTTTTCCTTCCTGGATGAGCTTTTCTGTAGCGGCCTCTATCCTTGCTGCTAAATCGGATTTGTTTTTGTGGATGCAAATGCCATTGCCGAGCGCATATTCGTCTGGCTTGAGGGGAAGCCAAACCACCTGAAGATTGGGATTCTGCGCCGTCCATTTAGCCACTAATGAGGGGTCGATCATGGTTGCAAAAGATTTCCCAAAACGGATTTCCATAATTCCATCTGAGATTTTTTCGACTTGTTTGAGTTGGGTATCAGGATATTTTTTTAAGACGCTTTCTTGGAAAGAGAGCGCTTCGACGCTGACGGTGCGTCCCTTTAAATCGTCGATGGATCGGATCTCTTTGGGCGCCTTTTTCCAAAACAAAAAGGGCATTTGCGTCACTTTATCTCCCTGATAATAAATCATGCGCATTTTTTGAGTCCGTTCTGGAGTAATGGAAACGGCCCAAATGAGCGCGTCAATTTTGTTTTGTTGCAACGCCAGCATAAGACTTGGCATCGATCCCAAATCTTTGATCACCAATTTTTGCCCAAGTTTTTGGGCAAGGGCATTGGCGAAATCGATATCAAATCCTTCGTAGCGCCCCTCGCCATCTAAGCTGACGTAAGGTGCGTAGCCGCTTGTTGTTCCAACTACAAACTCAGGTTCTGTAGCTGAAAGATAAGTCATAAAAAGCAAAGATAAAATAAAGCTTTTCACTGTATAGGTCCTGTATAAAAAATTAAATAAAGGCAACGGTGCGGGCAACAAAAACGGTTCTTGTTGTCAGCGCGAAAAAAGAATTAGTTGTGATGATGATGATGCAAAGGAAGTATGAAGAGCGCTTGGCAACCAATGGGTGATCTACGCATATAAGTCTTCCTTGCTTGAGGATAGCCTCATTATACCGCAAGAGGGTTATTTTTGGATAGGGCTCTTGTAGAGCCACTGGCCATTGACTTTTTCAAAATAACTTTTTTCTGTAAAGGATGTATACACAAATGAGTTCAAAAGTTGGTTTTGGGCAACGCGAAAGCTGGCGGAATTTACCTATCGTAAGTGACCCAATATAGTCATTTGTGTATATAGTCAAACATGCGTATATTGCTTTGGATCAGACGCGAGATTGTACATATTCTGCCTGTTTTTTTCTTTTTTCTCTTCTTTTTTACATTGATTAACTGGACCGAAACATATCTGTTTGAAAAAAGCGGAGTTCAGGGATATCGTTTTCTACAAGTAGTGTTGGCGGCGGCGCTGATTGCGAAAATAGTGCTGATTTTGGATCACTTGCCGCTCATCAATCGGTTTAGAAAACACCCCCTTGCCTACGGGATTCTTTGGAAAACATTTTTATATTGGATCATTTTGTTCATTGTTCGTTTATTGATCCGATTTGCCCCGTTTTTTTGGGTCAATACTACACATGTGGAGTGGGATTTGGGTCAGTTTTTCGAAAAAGTGCAGTGGAATGTCTTTTTGTCGATTCAGGTGTATTATTTGATGCTTTTATTTATTTTCGTCGTTTTTCAGGAACTTGCCTACAAGATCGGTGTGAAAAGGGTTCGTCAAATCTTTTTTGGGAAATAATCTCTTGACAGTTGAGCCGAAGTTGCGATAGAACTTGCCTCAGCGTATGGGTAGAAGACTCTTTATTGCTTTTGCGTTACTTGTCGTTTTTGCCATTGTGTCGATCGGGGGCTTAGTTCTCTTTAGCGATGGAGTTGCGGTTTTAAGCCCTAAAGGGATCGTTGGACAAAAACAGGCAAACCTCTTATTGATCGCCACATTGTTGATGCTCATTGTGGTGGTGCCCGTCTTTTTAATGACCTTTTTTATCGCATGGAAATACCGAGCGGGCAATCACAAAGCGCGTCACGAACCGAATTGGGCGGAAAGTAAGCTTGCGGAAGGAGTTTGGTGGGGCGTTCCTTTGTTGATCATTATCGTCTTGGGGGCCGTTACTTGGATCGGATGTATTGAATTGGATCCGTTTCGTCCGCTAGCGTCGAAGGAAAAGCCCTTGAAAATACAAGCTGTCGCTTTGCAGTGGAAATGGCTTTTTATCTATCCAGAGCAAAATATCGCCACCATCAATTTTCTTCAGATCCCAGAGAAAAGGCCCATCGATTTCGAAATTACAGCCGATGCCCCTATGAACTCTTTCTGGATTCCCGAACTGGGGGGGCAGGTGTATGCGATGCCGGGGATGACCTCGCAGCTGCACTTGATGGCAGATGGCGCAGGCTCTTATCGCGGGTGTTCGTCGAATTTGAGCGGGACTGGGTTTTCTGGGATGCACTTTTCAGTAGTCTCTAGCTCTTTAGAAGAGTTTGATCATTGGGTCTCTTCTGTAAGGGGGTATTCGGGCGCACTCAATTTCGACAAATATGCCCAGATTGTGGCGCCGAGCGAATACAACGATGTAAAAACCTACGGAGGTGTTCCGTCAGGGCTGTTTCGCTTTATTTTGAGCAAATACATGATGCCAGCTAAGGAGAAATCAGGTGATTGAATGGAGTGATCTTTTTGGGCGGTTGACCCTGGATGCATTCAAGCATGATCCTATTGAAGCATCTGTAGATATAGGCATGATGCTG
>JAKAFF010000150.1 GCA_021818045.1 bacterium | reverse complement strand
CGCAAGCAATAACTTCAGATTTAGGCTGCAAGAAGGCTGCCGACATCTGAAGTTATTGCTTGCGATTGGTATTAGCAGGTACTTCCACATTGCAAAAAGTCACAATACAAGATCGCACCCCATTTAAACATGGAAAGCTCAACTCAGGCAATCGGTTTTTGAGAAAAGCTGCATTTTTTGCGCTCCTTGTTTCCAATATCGTGCAGCTGAGCAGCTTGCCAGATGAATCGATTTCTAGTTTGGCGCGCACGGTTCCATATTCTGGCAAGATGAGGGCATCTTGTAAAAAGGCAATCAGCTGCTCGTCGTAGGAGGGATTATATGAATCGGTTTGTGTTTGTGCTGTGGGGGTGATTTTGGTGGGAATGGTGAGTTGAGTGCGAGGTGTGGGTGTGGGCTTGGAGACGGTATCAAGACTTTGAGCGATCTCTTGTAGCAACTCTTGCTGTGCAGGAGCTACAGAGGGGGGCGCTTTCGCTTTTGTCGGCTTTACAAGGGGTGGTTTTTTGTCTGTTGCAGGAGCTGCTTTTTTAGGTAGTGACTGGGTGATTTTTTTTTCGATTTGCTGGGTGGGGGGAGATTTTGGCGCTATAGCTGGGATGGAAGGGGGTACTGTTCGTACAATCATGGGCCTTGTAGGGCGCATTTTCCGAGAGTACAAGTGGTGTCCTAGCAAAGCTACCACTGCAAGACAATGAAGCGCAAACACTGCCAATGCGATTTGCTTGCCTCGAGAAAGCGTGCGTAGTATTTCGTAGAGTTTCATCCCTCCTCCGTCGGGAAACCCCGCACTTAAGGGCGGGGTATTTTCAAAAAACGGGTAGGGAGGGGTTCGAAGCCCCTCCCTACCCAATACAATCCCAGGCCTTAAGGCCTGGGTTCACTTACTGGGTTTTAAAATGACGTCCATCTGCTCAAAGCCAATTGTTTCAAGCATGTTTTTCAAAGTTTGATAGGTGCCAAATTGGGCCTTTTGGTCGTGGATGAGTTGCGGAATGGCTTTGGGAGAGCGTTTTTTTTCCAATTTGAGTGCTTTTTCAAGCTCGAGCAAAGTCACTTTTTTCCCCTGAAACCAGAGAGAGTTGTCCGCGTGCACGAGGATTGAAATGGGACTTGTTTGCGACTCTTTTTTTTGCGCCCCGCCGCTCGGCGCAAGATCGACGGAATCGATTTCTAGCACAGGTGCGATTAGCATGAAGGCGATGAGCACCACAAACACCACGTCGATAAGAGGCGTCAAATTGATCAACGGCTCATCTAGCAGATCTTCTTCAGTTTGGAAGCGAAGTTTTTTGCGCATATTCGGGCTTGCGGTATTGCAGTTCGACTGCGGTTAGCAATAGCTGTGCAAAATCTTCCCCATCTCGTCTAAATTCGCGTTGTGCATTTTTCAAGTAGTTATATCCAACAAGTGCAGGGATTGCAACGAGAAGACCGATGACTGTGGTGGCAAGCGCCATAGACAGGCCATCGAGCATTGCTGTATTGCTAGAGGCTGTGCCCCGCATATGTAGTTGCGTAAAGGTGAGAAGGATGCCCCACACAGTTCCCAACAGCCCCAAAAAAGGGCCTAAAGTAGCGATTGTGGACAGGAGAAAGACATGTTTTTCCAAAACTTTACATTGCGATGCGAAAGCAGAGTGCACTTGCGATTCGATGAGGCCGATATCGGCATCTGATAGTACTGCTTCTATACCAGGCGCAAAAAAATGATTGCGTCCAAAGATTTGCAGCGTTTTTTGTTTGAGGGCTTTATAAATTTCGAAATAGGGATGAGGGATTTCTAACAATCTTTCCTTAGGGCGGCTAAACTGCAATCCCAGCGGATCTTTTTCAGAAAATTGGGCTGCAAACTCTGCAGATAAATGCCGCACATGATAGTGGATCCATGCTTTATAGATCAAAATGGTCCATGAAAGGGCAGATAACAGGAAAAGGCCCCAAAAAATAGCCTTTCCGAACCAGTCAGACTGAGTGTACGCTGAGATAAATGGATTGCCGCTTGCGAAAAGAAACATAAGTGGATCATCTAATAGGGCGAATCTAAAAGTCAAGTAAGACCTATACCGCTTCCATCTCAATGGAGGCAAAACCCCTTTGTTTTGCTGCGATGATTGCTTCATCCACCGATTCGAGTAATTCCTGTGCTCGACGAGAGGTAGTGAGGTGACCGAGTATTGTGGGGCGCCATTGTGTAAACCAAAGACTTGTGTCGGGAGTTACAAAGCGTGCGAACAGTCTCCGCATCATTCGTTTTTGTTGCATAGTATAGTTGATCGGGCAAAGGAAGTTCCCATGGATAGGCAGGCAATCCAAGGACGAGACTTGGTGGTAATGATGACATATGATTTTAGTTGATTTTTTTGTTGATAAATTCTGGTAGCATCACGTTTTATATATGCTGGAAAATGGACGTAGCTTGATGCAATACTTCGATTCTCACGCACACTTAAGCGACCCTCAAATTTTACCACAGATTGAAGGTGTTTTGCAACGCTCATTTGCCGCGGGAGTATCTCGCATATTAAACATCTGTACAGACCAAGACACGTTCCAAGCGGGCCAGGTTTTACAAGAGCGGTTTCAGGAGGTTCGCTTGGCAGCTGCCACAACGCCGCACGATGTGGCGCGCGAGGGCAAGGAATTGTTTCCCCTGTTTGCAAAGGCGGCGCATGGCAAACAACTAGTAGCCATTGGAGAAACGGGGCTTGATTATTACTACAAAGAGCTAGATCGCAATATTCAAAAAGAGTTTCTCAAACGCTATCTGCATCTTGCTTTAGAAACGACGCTGCCCGTGATTTTCCATTGTCGAGAGGCATTTGATGATCTATTTCGCATTGCCGATGCTGAATATGCGAAGCGCTCTCCTGCTGTAGTGCACTGTTTTACGGGGGGAGAGTCGGAGGCCCGGGAGGTGCTTTCTCGGGGATGGCACATTTCTTTCAGTGGCATTGTCACTTTTAAAAAAAGTGAGGCTTTGCGCGCTGTTGCAGCTTTAGTGCCATTAGATCATCTGTTGATCGAAACTGACACGCCCTATCTAGCACCGCAAAGCCATCGAGGTCAACCCAACGAACCCTCCTATCTACCAGAAATTGCCCAGTGCATTGCTGCAGCAAAGCAGTTGCCTATGGAGGAGGTTGCAACGGCGACTTATAATAACGCGTTGCGCCTGTTTTTTCCCGATTCCGTATAAACAGGCTATCGCATTCAGTCTGCTTCAATAGATCTCAGTGAGCGTTATTTTCTGATATTAGGGGCTAAAATGAAATATCTCTTCATCTTCGGAAAGGCGAGCGCTAAGATCGGACTCTTCGGAAGAGGAAGGGGTAGGTGGAGGTGTATTGCGTCGCAACACCCGACTTCCGCACTTTGATTTAAGAGGTAGTTGGTCGACCCTGAAGAATAGATTGTCAAGAGCCACCGTTTAGGCGACTTGTCTTAACAGCCCTACTTTCTCCGATCCAGGCAAGACCGCGCTTCTGATCCACCCA
>JAKAFF010000149.1 GCA_021818045.1 bacterium | reverse complement strand
AGTGACCCTATATTTTTAATATTGGGTCACTTACGATAGGCGAATTCCGCCAGCTTTCGCGTTGCCCAAAACCAACTTTTGAACTCATTTGTGTATACAAGCGCTGTCACTCCTGAGCAACAGACAACTCAAATTTCTCTAGTCGCCGCTGAAGTAATAGGTACTGATTGAAAAACACCTCGCATATAATCCGATGCAGGACTTGTTTTCCACCCAACCAGACGACGAGCAGCATCTACAACACGCTGAATGGTCCCAAGCTTGCACTGCAACCCATTTTCCCACTCAAGCTGCTCGTCCAAATCGCTCCAATTGAATAGAGATTGCACCGATCTGCTCGTGCGATGACAATAATCGCGAACGCGATTTACGAGTTGCTCTAAGTAGTTTTTTTGAGCCTCTTCGTCCACGTGAAACTCACTTCCCTTAAAACACACAGCTGCATCCGAACCAAATTCTGTGATACACACCTGATCCGTCAGCGCAAATGCATCGTCGAGAATGCGATCCATCGCCTCCGCATTCCATCCCGGCCCAAAGCGCATCACAGCACCCCCTGGTTTACAAGTAGAGCCAAAAGAGAAGAAAGGCAAGTTCGTAATAGCCCAAGGCGCTCCTGGATAGGCTCTGCCATGGTTGAGCCCCATCTTAAGCATCGGTTCTGGATACGCTTGCACCCCGATGCGCTCGACAAAGTGACGATGCTTTTCCCATTGCGAAGAAGCTACTTCGAATTGGATATTGGCCATGAAAGGAAATTGAAAGAGAAACTTCCCCTCTTTGAAAAAGTTGTAGACCGGAGAAAATCCAAATTTTGTAAAAATGTGCGCCACGAGATTTTCTAACCAATTCCCCTCCGCTGTAGCAAAGCGAAGCCATTGATGAGTGACCCCGATCCCATTTTCAGGAAACTCTTTCTTGGCTTGCATGATGAGCTTGCAATGAGCAATGAGCATATTGCGCGTACTAATCCCCGCCGCATACACGCGTTTGGGAAGGGAGCTTCCTTCCGGAACATCTGTGGGATAGACCTCTCGAGTTTGCTGAAAGGCTTTGATATTTAGTTCGTTAAACGACCACCAATCGTGCACCTTGGGGAAGGTGCGCATAGCTTGAAGCGCATACTGAACGTATACATCCGCATTCTCCATTTTTTGAAAATTGCCAGATGCATAAAACCACTCAGGCATCACGAAATGGGACAAGGTAACAGACGGGGTGATATTTGCTTCGATCAACTTATCTATAAAGCGGCTGTATAGTCGAACCGCTTCAGGATCAAAGTCTTCACCGGGCATTGGCTGAAGAACCGACCACTCGAGGGAAAATCGATGCGCCGTAACGCCTTGGGTCTGAAGCATCCGAATGTATGTATCCGGATCGGAGAGGATATCTGTAAAAAAGTTTCGGTAGTCAAAACCTGCTGGCGTGAAATAATTTTGACACTTTTCCCCCATGGGGTGCTGCAAATGCCGAGGCTCTTGCATCCATTTGTCCCAATCGCATTTGCCTTGCAAGCCGGGCGTCGCAGACCACCTGGTGCCAAGACCTGAACTTTGAAAAAAGCTCATAGCGTAGCCTCGCTGCTTTGGAGGCCAAACCGGGGTCGGAGCAAGATCGGACGAGCCCCTTGCTATTGGAGCAAGGCTCCTATGCGTCCACCAATCATAAGATAAAGTCAAAGGAGATACGGCCAATAAAACGGCAAATTGAAGGGCGTTTTTCGCGCAATATGAAACCTTTTGCAGTGTAGATAATGAGTGGGAAGTAAAGGTTCCATCAGCCTCTAGACGGATCACTTCAGGAGGCGGATAGAGACAGGTCTCCAAACGCTCCCAGGTATCCCCTAGCTCTAAATCAACTGACACGCCCGCCTTATCTCTTAAGATGAGGCGCGATTGTACTACTTGCCTCGATTTTGAGACAGCAAATGTTTTTGTGAACTTGACTTGAGGAGGCCCTCTTCAGTATCCTCTGGGCATGGCCGAAAAGACCGAAAAGGCAACTCCTAAAAAATTAAAAGACGCGCGCAAAAAAGGGCAGGTGGCTAAAGCGCAAGACATGCCAGCTGCCATGACCTTTATCGTCTCTATCATGGGAACGATCGCCGCAGGAAAATACCTCTATCAAGAGATTGTGACCTACATGCTCCAAATGTTTCAGGCAGCCGCAAGCAAAACGGGGGACTTTGAAACAGCAGCGCCTGGCTACTTCTACATGGGGATGCAAGTGATTTTACGCACCAGCCTTCCTATTATGGTAATGGTGTGCTTTGTTGGGGTATTGGTGAGTTTTTTGGTCAACGGTCCCGTGTTTTCTTTTGAGGCGATGAAATTTGATTTTAAAAAACTCAATCCTGTGGAGGGGATTAAACAGAAGTTCAAATTGAAGGTTTTGGTGGAACTTCTGAAGTCAATTGCTAAAATTTCGGGCGCAGCAATTATTATCTATGTGATCGTATGGCAAAGTCTTTCCCAGATCATTTCCACTGTGCTCTTACCGATCATCGCAAGCGCTTCGATCGTCAACGACTTCCTATTTTCAGCGGCCATGCGAGTGGGGATCTTTTTTTTATTAGTCGCTTTGTTTGACTTAGCTTTCCAAAAGAAAAACTTCGCAAAAGAGATGAAAATGGAAAAGTTTGAGGTCAAACAGGAATATAAAGATACGGAAGGAGATCCCCACGTTAAAGGGCGTCGCAGGGAGATCGCACGCGAAATCGCTTATCAAGAAGGCCCGCGTGCTGCAAGAAGGGCAAGAGCGATCATCACGAACCCAACTCACATCGCAGTGGCCCTCAAATATAATCCAGAAGAAGAACCCGCTCCCCTCATTTTGGCCATGGGAAGCGGCTTCATGGCCGACCAAATCATCAAAATAGGTGTCGAAAACAATATTCCAATCATGCGAAATGTAAATTTAGCAAGAGAGCTATACAGTAAAGGCAAAATCTCCGAATATATACCGGAGGAAACGTATGAAGCCGTGGCAGAGATCCTCAAGTGGATCGAGTCTTTGGAAGAAAATCCCGATGCGAATATGGAACTTTTTAGATGAATCAATTTTTCGATAAGCTCGCCCGCATTCTCGGCGGAGATAGGGCGCTCACCTCGATTTCAAGATCCAGCGACTTGCTACTAGCAGGGGTCGTGATCTCCATCATCATGATGTTGATCTTCCCCGTCTCCCCCCACATGATCGACATGTTGATCTCCATCAACTTGTCCGTTTCAGTGACGCTACTATTCGTTGCGATATACATCCAAAAAGCGGTCCATCTTTCGATGTTTCCATCGCTTCTTTTGCTCACTACGTTGTATCGCCTAGGCGTAAACATCTCCTCGACGCGCCAGATTCTTCTCCACGCAAATGCGGGGAAAATCATCTTCGCTTTCGGAAACTTCGTGGTGGGGGGGAACTATGTGGTCGGGGGCGTTGTCTTCTTAATCATCACAATTGTGCAATTTATCGTCGTTGTAAAAGGGGCCGAGCGGGTAGCAGAG
>JAKAFF010000008.1 GCA_021818045.1 bacterium | reverse complement strand
ACACTTCGCCAAATCGACGCAAGTGCAATCCGAGAGAAATTTCAGCAGGCTCTCGCAATGCAATGGCATGTGCTTGCAAAACATCGCTCATGTCTGCTTGAGTTTTTCGTTTAATGCCATTGATTCGGACATAGGCGTACAGCAAAAACACCGCCGTGTTGCCTTCAAAACGCAGCATGCGATCATAACTGAACGTATAGTCTTTTGTGCGCACAGAGGAAAGGTCGGCATACTTTACGGCCCCAATGCCTAGCACGCGCGCGAGATGGTCCAGTTCGGCAGTCTCCATATTGGGCTGGCGTTCCAACAAGATGTCTTTTGCTTTTCCAATGGCCTCGTGTAGCAAGTCGATCAACTTTTCTGTCTCTCCAGAACGAGTTTTGAATTTTTTACCATCGGGGCCCAGCACCAAGCCGAAAGCGACATGATCTAGCTCTACTTTTTTTGCATCCAACCACCCAGCTCTTGCAGCCGCCGCAAAAATCATCTGAAAATGGAGCGATTGTCCTGCATCTACAACCACAATAATGCGATCTGCCTTTTCTACTTGGATGCGATGGCGCAGCGCAGCCAAATCTGTGGTATCGTAGTTATACCCTCCATCTGACTTTTGAATCATGAGCGGCAAGGGTTGTCCCTCCCTATTCTGAAATCCCGGGAGATAAACGCACTTTGCCCCATCGGAAATCGTTACAAGGCCTTTTCGATCCAGCTCATCCACCACATCTTTCAGGAAAGGGTTATAAAAAGATTCCCCTCTTTCTAAAATACGGACATCCAAAAGATTGTAAATGGCCTGAAATCCTTTGCGAGACACATCACAAATGAGCTGCCAGGCACGCATCGCCCCTGGATCGCCTGATTGGAGACGGACCACCTCTTTTTGCGCTCGTGCCTTAAAGACAGCATCATCGTCAAAGCGCTTTTTGGCGGCTTTGTACCACTTCATCAGAGATTCCAAATCAGTTGGGACCTCCCCTCCCAAGACATCGGGACACTCATCTAGCATATAGGCAATGAGCATGCCAAACTGCGTCCCCCAGTCACCCACATGATTCAATCGCAATACATCATGGCCCAAAAACTCAAACAACCGCGCCAAACAATCGCCAATAATTGTGGAACGAATATGCCCTACGTGCAACTCTTTGGCGACATTTGGGGAAGAAAATTCGACGATGATCTTTTGTGGTTTTGTAGGAAGGCTTGCCCCTAGATGAGCATCCATCAACTGCTGCTGGGCTTGATGTGATAAAAATTCTGAAGAGAGAGTAAAATTAATAAACCCAGGACCTGCTATCTCTATCTTGGAACATGCATCCCAATGCAGATGGTCCACAATTTTTTGCGCTACAGAACGGGGATTTTGTTTCAGAATTTTGGAAAGCCGCAAAGCGCTATTGCATTGGTAATGCCCAAACTCTTCTTGCGCACAAGGAGCCATGTCAGCCAACTGCTCTTCCGCACCCAATTGATCGCCAAAAGCTTGCTGAATGGCTTGAGTGACCCTCTCTTTAAAAATATGAAATAATGTCTTCATCGACCTACACTCAAAGGTTCTGCGCTATGATGAAATGTGGGGGGAATCACGCGTCTTCCAATCCCATACTTCAACCGATAATCGGCTAGCGACACCGCTGCTGAATGCGTCGATTCGCGATTCTTATCTGCAATTTCATAAATCGCCTGCAGCGTGTCGTAAATATGATGTGTTTTGTAGCGCGGATGAGCGGGCGTATATCCCTCATCTTCTACTTCTTCTGCCACATTCAAAAGACCTCCTGCATTGATCACAAAATCGGGAGCATACAACACCCCTTTTTCTTTCAACACATCGGCATGAACATCTGACAAAAGCTGATTATTCGCAGCACCAGCAATCGCCTTGCATCGCAAAAGCGCAATCGTGGCATCATTAAAAACACCACCCATAGCGCAGGGGGCTAAAACATCGCATTCCACCCGCAAAACCTCTGCCGCAGACACTGTTTTTGCACGATATTTCTTAGCGTATCTTTCAAGTCTTGCCGCATCGAGATCGCTCAGAATGAGATCGGCGCCGGCCCAGAAAAGATGTTCCACTAAATTGCCGCCCACATTTCCCAACCCTTGAACGGCTATCTTGCAGCCTTCCAAAGAATCGCTCTTGTAAAGCCGCTTTACAACCGACTGAATTCCTCGAAAAACCCCCCAAGCTGTAAAGGGTCCTGGATCGCCGCTACTTTTCACATGAGGCAATCCCACCACATACTTCGTGGTCTGCCGAATGATTTTGACATCCTCTGTCGTACATCCCATATCTTCAGCGCAAATATAGCTCCCCGCCAGTTTCTCCACAGCACGGCCAAATGCGCGCAATAATTCTGGCGTTTTCGTTTTTTGTGGATCGGCGATAATAACGCTTTTCCCGCCGCCAAACCCCACCTCAGCGATAGCTGCCTTATAAGTCATCCCCTTTGACAGTCGCAACACATCGTCTAGCGCCGCTTGCACGTTCGCATAAGGGTAAATCCTTACACCGCCGAGAGCCGGGCCAAGCGTTGTATTGTGAATGGCGATGATAGCATCGAGTTTTGCGCTCTGATCAGTCACCCGAATGACCTGCTCGTACCCTTTAACAGGGATTTTTTCAAAGTGGGGCGATGTCACAGCCTCTGTAGGAAGATGTTTTTTCAAAGGTCTTTCTAGCAACTCGCTGCTCATAATTGACTCCTTGGAGGAAATATTTTTTGAACCGAGGACTATAACACGCGCCACATAGGAAATCAAGCCGCGCAATAAAAACAAATCCATGACAGAGAACTTCTTGCCTTTGAGGATCATTTCAGTGTATCCTTACCACTCAAAGCTTTTTGAGGATACCATGGCAACCGCTCTTAGCATCACTGCGGAACAAAAAGATGAGTTATTAAAATTTTTGAAGAAAAACCGCGGCGCTGACTTAGTAACAGTTTATCTCGCATTTATTGAAGAAAAATACAAGTTGCATCCTGTGCTCTTTCCTAGGGACAAGACGATCTATCAAGGAATTGAAGATCTGATTAAAACCTTGGAAACCCAAAACAAGCTGTGGCGAGAGACAGAAATCACAATTCAATTTGGGCAACAAAGCGTCAACGAATCTACAAAAAAGATTTACATTTGTCCATTTACAGGCAAGGTGTTCGGCGACAATACTTGTCCCAACCCTCAAGATGCGATTTACGATTGGGTATCCAAATGCCCGGAGAATAAAGAGCGCATCGGGGGCCTTCCTGTAAAGCGCTTTTTTGTATCCGAGGATCCCGAAGTAATTAAGAATTATATCAGCGAGCGCAAAGCCTCGATGAAAAAGGTGGTCTATTCTTCTGCAATTACAGGCAAACTCTTCAATAGCAAAGCGGCCGTCATAGAAGACTTTAAGAAAAATCACATCAAGCTTTTGACTTTGCTTGAAGTGCAAAATCAGAATCGCTTTCAGATTGAGGAGAGATTTTTGGAATTTATCCAAAAACACTTAACAGAAGATAAAATTGCGAACTTTGTAGAAGCCCTCTCCCACCATTCTGAGTTTGAGCCCTATTTGGAAAAATGGGTCGAATCGGATTAAAAAGGTCGTTACTTTCAACAGAAGAGACGCTTGCTTTGGGACGCGAGGTGGCCCAGTTGGTGCCATCCAATGCAATTTTGGCTCTCCTCGGCAATTTGGGCGCTGGCAAGACGACATTTGTGCAAGGCCTCGCCCTAGGCCTTGGGGTCTTGGAGACCGTGCAAAGCCCCACATTTGTACTCTTCAACAACTATAGCGATCGCCTCTTTCATTTTGACCTCTATCGACTCAAAGACCCAAAGGACTTCACGAATCTTGGATTCGAAGAATATTTTGACAAAGAGGGAATCTGTGCCATCGAATGGCCACAGCGCATTGCCTCGCTCCTTCCCAAACGAACCATTCAAATCCTATTTGCCCATGATAGCACGGGAGGACGTACAGTAGAGATCTCCTTTCCCACAAGCGCAAATGAGCAAAGCGCATGAAAGCCCGTTTCCTGCTCTCTACTTTTTCCGACTACCCCCATCTGAAAGATCCCCGCGGAACCCCCCTACCTGAAGTGGCTCTTGTTGGACGATCTAATGTAGGCAAATCGAGCCTCATCAATCACTTTTTCCAAGAGCGCAACCTTGCGAAAACCTCTGCAACGCCTGGTAAAACACGCCTGTTGAACTTTTTTTGTGTGGATGAAAAGTTCATATGGGTCGATTTACCCGGGTATGGTTATGCCAAAGCGCCTAAAGAGGAAATTGCCAAATGGTCTATAGCCATCCACACTTATCTCCACACAAGTAAGCACCTCAAACTTCTATTACTGCTCATCGACTCGAGGCGCGACTTCGGGGCAGATGATATCGCTTTAGCAGAGTGGGCAAACGCACAACAGATTCCCCTTTTGGTAATTTTGACCAAAACTGATAAACTATCTGCCGGCGAAAAGGTACGGCTATTGAGAAAATATCCAGATGCCATTCCTTACTCAATTACGAACTCAAATTCTCGCCAAATATTAGAAAAAAGGATCAGGGAAATTTTATGGGCTTGATTCAACAAGACATATTTGTGTGTTTAGATTGCGAATCGACTGGACTCGACCCAAAAAATGATCGCATGATCGAAATCGCAATCGCGCGCTTTACATTTGATAAAGTGTTGCAAAAGTTTGAATCTTTAATTGATCCAGAACGAGACATTCCTCAAGTTTCCCAAGAAATTCATAAGATTTCTAGCGAAATGCTTGCGGGCAAACCGAAAGTCGCCCAGATCTTACCCCAAGTTTTAAAACTCATCGATGGGCACATCTTAGTGGGGCACGGCATCGGATTCGATATTGCCCTCATTGCGGCTGAAGCAAAGCGCTGCCAAATTCCTACACAGATCGAGAACTTGCGCTTTATCGACACACTACGACTTGCCCGTTTATATGGGGAAAGCCCCATTAATTCCCTAGAAAAACTGCGCCAGCATTTCAACATTGAACCAGAAGGGGCGCACCGCGCTATGAGCGATGTCATCGTGAACATTGAAGTATTCAAATATCTCGCCAAATCGTTTAAAACCACGGAAGAAGTTTTTAGGACTTTGGAAAAACCGATTAAATTAAAAGTCATGCCTCTCGGAAAACATAAAGGGCGCCCCTTCGACGAAATTCCGTTAGAATATTTGCTTTGGGCGGAGAGAAAAGATTTCGACCAAGATCTTCTCTATTCTATTCGCACAGCAATTCGCAACCGCAAGCGGGGAGGCGGATTTGAACAACAAGCCAGCCCATTTGCTGATCTTTAGGAAGACATGGTGATAGAATTATACCAAACAAAACCCCAAGGGTTTAAGGCAGCTGTAGAAGTCTCTGCCTGTTATTTAGAGATCGATGGTCAATTACTTCTTCTACAATGCTCTTCATCTAAACCAGAACCTGGCAAATGGGGCGTGCCCGCAGGCAAGCTGGAAATCGGCGAAACACCAACGCAAGCAGCCAAAAGAGAACTGTATGAAGAAACAGGCATCCTTGTTGAAAATTCCGATCTACGTGCAATAGGATCTCTCTACATCCGAAAGCCCAACATGGATTATGTCTATCATCTGTTTCAGATTACTCTTAAAGTAAAGCCCGAGATACGTTTGTCTAGCGAACATCTTAATTATCTATGGGCCTCTCAACAAACAATGGAAACACTGCCCCTCATGGCCGGCGCGCTTGAAGCGATACAAAAATATCGTTCAAGCCTCATCGATTAATAGAGCCTATCTTTCATTCCTTAACAAAATGCATATATACACAAATGAGTTCAAAAGTTGGATTTTCGGCTGCGCCAAAGCGGCGCAATTTACCTATCGTAAGTGACCCTATATTTTTAATATTGGGTCACTTACGATAGATAAATTCCGCCAGCTTTCGCGTTGCCCAAAACCAACTTTTGAATTCATTTGTGTATATATATCCGCCCCCACAGTATAATATTAGGTATAAATAAAATATGTAATTAACATGGAAAGAAAAACGAATATTGAATCGATCGCAAAACAAATAGAACGACTAAAAAACCATAACAACTCACAAAGAACATATTTACAAAACGCTTTAAAACAAATAGAAGACTCTGCAATTGATGCCGTAAAAGCGGGGATGCGGAGCGTGCGCGAAGTGACGAGAGATTTAGAGAATATCGACCGTTTGCGCGATCAGATTAGCTCCATTTGCGTTGGAGGAGCATGCAGCATCGAGCGCACGGGATCAAACGAGCGTCGGTGACTTGGGCTGGGACCCATCTCTTGGATGGCCCGTAGGTGCGTAGGCGTCGCATAGCCTTTATGTTGCTTAAAACCATATCCGGGCCATTTGGCGTCTAATTCTTCCATTATCCGATCGCGAGTTACTTTCGCCAAGATCGATGCAGCTGCAATCGACACAGAAAGGCTATCTCCCGAGACGATGGCTTGGTTTGGGATCTCAAAATGGGGGATCTGGTTACCATCGATCAAAAGATAATCGGGCAAGATAGAGAGATTTTGCAAAGCTTTGCGCATCGCGAGAAAGGTGGCTTGCAAAATATTGATTCGATCGATGGTTTCTACATCGACGATTCCAATGCCAAAATGCACTTGTGGATGCGCTCTTAAGATATCAAAAAGCGCGGAGCGTCTATCGGGACTCAGCTGTTTACTGTCGTTTAAATGCTCGAAGTTAGCGGGAAATGGGAGGATGCAAATGGCCGCAACAACTGGGCCTGCAAGAGGGCCTCTTCCTGCTTCGTCGATCCCTGCAATCCGAGAAAACCCCTCTAATTGCAAACGATGTTCGAAGAGGGACATGGCCTTTAAGCGCAAAAGCTCCGCGTCCGATATCTTTCTAGATCCGTGTACCACGGTTTAGAAAGATATCGGTTTCAGAGCTTTTTAATAAAGAACTTACTCTTTGGGAGTAGATTCTACTGCGGCAGGTGCGCCCTCTCCTGCTACATATTGCTCGCGCACTTTCGCTTTTTTACCAGATTTGCCTTGTAGGTAATAGAGCTTCGCGCGTCGCACTTTTCCGGGACGCACAACTTCGATGCTTGCAATGCGTGGGCTGTGGAGCAAAAAGACGCGATCCATGCAAGAACCATATGCGTTGCGATAAAGGGTAAATGTCTCTGACAATCCAGCGCCCTTTCTTGCGACAACAGTCCCTGCAAAAGCTTGGAGGCGCTCTTTATCGCCCTCCACGATGCGTGTATTGACGCGCACTGTATCCCCGATGCGAAACACTGGGATATCTTTCTTGAGATAATTTTGTTCAACTAGTTCAATGTACGTAGAGCGGCTCACAATGTTCTCCTAAAAATAAATCGGGTCTTACCCGGCGTGTTTTTTCAATAGCTTGGGCTTTTCTCCATTTGCGGATCTCTGCGTGGTTCCCTCCAAGCAGGACCGATGGGACCTCTTTCCCTTCAAAATTTTCTGGCCTCGTATAGTGGGGCGAATCAAATATTCCCTCTTGGAATGAATCTTCGCTCACTGCATCCGGGTGGCCAATCACCCCAGGAATAAATCGGGCCATCGCATCGATGAGAACAATCGCGGGGGCGCACCCACTTGTCAGCACGTAATCGCCAATGCTGATCTCCTCATCGACCTCCATCTCTATCGCCCTTTCGTCGATCCCTTCGTAGTGGCCGCAAAGAAGGATCAAATGCTCAGATAGAGATAGCTCCTGACACTTTGCGGCCGTCAGGAGGGCCCCTTGCGGCGAGAGATAGATCACTCTTGAGCGCTCTTTTCTCACGCTGCGAATGGCGCGCACCACGGGACCTGGTTGCAATACCATTCCCGGTCCACCCCCAAATGGCCGATCGTCCACTCGCCCATGCTTGCTTTCTGCAAAGTCGCGTATATCGGTATGACGAATCTCGAGAAAGCCTGCATCTCTTGCCCGCCTGAGCATGCTTACATCAAATGGGCCTCTAAAATACTCAGGGAATAGGGAGAGGATCTCGATTTCCATCTAAGCTTTTTTACGCTTCTCTCTAAGCTTGGCAACTTTCGCCACTTTTTTCTGGATCAATTTCTTGATCACATCTGGAGCGATTTTCCCGACCAAAGCTTTCGCACGATCGCTAATTTGAGCGCCTTGTCCCAACCAATGTTCTACGCGTGCAATATCCACAAAGTAGTTTTGGTCATTTGCGCCAAATGGATTGTACCAACCGATCATTTCGAGATATTTTCCATCGCGAGGATGTCTCGAATCGGTGACAACCAACCGAAATCTTTGACGGCTGCTGGCCCCTTGTTGTCTCATGCGAATGATTAACGCCATTTTTTACCTTCGAATTGTTTTTTCAGTTCATTCAAATCCGGCATGCCACCCATTTTCTTTGCCATGGACTTCATGTCGGGCATATTTTTAAATAATTGCTTAACTCTCTTAAATCCCTTGACGAGGCGGTTCACATCATCGACCGGGACGCCGCTGCCAAGAGCCACCCTTTTGCGGCGGCCGTGCTCTAGCTCTACTTTCTCTTGCCTCTCGTCCAGGGTCATCGAGTGGATGATCGCTTCCATCTTTTTAAACTCAGCATCCGGCACGTCGAGATCCCCCATCGCATCAATGCCTGGGAGCATCCGCAAAAGCCCCTTGAAAGAGCCCATCTTTTTGACCATCGCCATCTGGCTTAAATAGTCCTCATATGTGAAGGCAGCTTTTTTTAACTTCTTCTCAAGCTCTATGCTTTGCTCTTCAGAGATCGCCTCTTGCGCCTTTTTGACGAGGTTGATGACATCTCCCATGCCAAGGATCCGATCGGCCATCGACCTTGGATTGAAGACTTGCAAATCGGAAGACTTCTCTCCAACTCCTTCAAACTTGAGCGGCTTTTGCGTCACCTCGCGAATCGAGATTGCAGCGCCCGCTCGAGCATTGCCATCGAGCATCGTCAAAATAGAGCCGGTGATCTGCACCCGTTTATCAAATTCGGCAGCTGTTTTCACAGCATCTTGGCCCGTTGTCGCATTGGCTACAAATAGCACCTCTTTCGGAGAGAGCAAACGCTTCATCTCTTCGAGCTGCCCCATCAATTCTTCATCAACTGCTAGGCGTCCTGCCGTGTCTACGATCAGCACGTCAAACCCTTCCGAGACAGCCCTTTCCAAAGCGCTCTTCGCCGCGCGAATAGGATTTGACTCCCCCTCTTGATGATGGACAAGAATCTGTAAACTGGCCCCCAATTTCTTAAGCTGCTCAATGGCCGCAGGCCTTTGCAAATCGCAAGCCGCCATCAAGACTTTTTTGTGTTTTTCCGTCTTGCCAATGTAGGCCGCAAGCTTTGCACAAGTCGTCGTCTTGCCCGAACCTTGGAGCCCACAAAGCAATAATACAGCGGGTCTTCCCTTCAAATCGAGCGCCGACTCCCCTTCTCCCATTAATGCGACCAGTTCGTCGTGGATCAGCTTTGTGAACTGCTGGCCTGGAGTCACCGATTTCAACACGGCATCCCCTACAGCCTTGTCCCGTACCCGCTTGACAAAGGCACCGGCCACGCTGTAATTTACGTCCGCATCCAAGAGCGCCTGTCTTACTTGCTGAGCGGCTTCTTCAATATTTTCAACCGTGAGAGTCTTTTTCCCTCTCAACGAAGCGACTACCTCTCGAAATTTGTCAGTTAATGCGCCAAACATAATCACCAAACAGAATACGATAAAAAGAACTTGCTTTTCAAGGAGAAAAATAGAGAAGAGATCCCAACCCATTTCGCAGAGTTTTTATATACAAATAAACTAAATTATTTAGTATAATGTATATAATATGGGATTAACAACAGCATTTTACAACTTTTTCATAAATATCGGAATAATGGACAATGGAATAGTTGCTGAGTTATGGACACGAATATGCGCCTCGATCTCCCGTCTTTTCGCACAACAAAAACCGCCTCCACCTCCTATAAACACACCCCCATTGCCTGCTGAACGAGTACAGGCTTTTCCCACAAGACATGAGAGAAATGTAATTTCAGCCAACTGTCTCGCCTTGCTCCAACAAACGCTCGGCAAAGCCGAATTGCCAGAAGGTCAGCCAGACGCAGCCTACCAAGAGCTGCGAGCATTAGTGGTCCGAATTCACACACTGATTTGCCACCCCCCAACAAAAGAGTCTCATTTATCCGTTTGCTCCGATTTTCGCGAAAATCTGCAAAATATGATTTGTAAAGCCCTGAAACATTCTGTTTATCAAGCACTTAAAACATCCGAGAAAGATCCTTTAGTCCATTTTTTACATATAGCCTCCGATATCATCCACAATCGTTCAGAAGGGATGAGCGCCTATGAAGCTTTAGGCAAAAGACTCCTAGATGAATTGGGTGAAGATCAATCACCCTCATCATACACGCTGAAAGAGTTTCAACAAATCATGGACCAAGCACGCACTCAGACATCCACACATAACCATAGCTCCTTCCTTGGCAGAATAGGTTACAGCATCCGCCACCCCAGCCGGGTTGCGGGAACGCTTGTAAGCCGTTCCCCACTTGGTCTTCAATATAATGCTTACGATCTAGGAAATTACAATGCTGAGCTCGGCAAATGGGTCATCGATGCATCAAGCCATTTTCGCACAAGCGCAGGTCCCAATCCAACACACCCGAATTACCCCATTTTTGACGCTGTCTTACAATTGCGCAAAAACTTAAAAAGGCCCACGCACACACAGATGATCCTTGAAGGCGCAGAAGGAGGCGGCGCCAAACAGCGCAGAGATGTAATGTTAGCAAAACCAAACGAGACAGGCCACCCTCTTCATGCCTTTGCACTTCCCATGGACGGTCCTCCACGCGCTGGGAAAAAAGCCTTTGCAACCGTCGGAACAAGTCAGGATTTTACAAGGGAACTATTCAAAGAAAGGGACTCTTTAGGGCTGGTTCTTCCCGAAGCAACAATAGCCGCCGACTCTGTCGAGGTCACACTAAAGCACTTTCACAATGCACTGAGCCATTTAGAGGGAACTGATACATGGATGAAGCTGTATGATAAAAATGAATTGTCCGGAACTCTGCTTCTCGGATTTGATGCGATTTTTGCGCTTCGTTACATGATTCATGCAGCGGCAAACAAGAGGGCTTGCAGCGTACAACTGCAAAAGGAGGGTTATAACGTTGATTCCACATGCCAGATCACCTGTAAACAAGGGGTCGATCGCGGGGCGGTTGTCAACATCTTGATGCGGATCTTGGTAGATGCTAAAAACAGGGGCGGATTTGACGGCATCACCCCCAGACAACTGCAACAATACTGCGGCTATACATTTGGCCGGGCTCTCAATGTGGATGCGCGCCAAATTGCAGAAAGCCGTTATAAATTTTTACGCAATTTTCTCAATCTTCTGAGCCATGCTACACCACAGCAACAAAGAAACTTTTTAGACGACTTAAATCTCCCTCCAGACATGCACTTTGTCCCATCCAATGAACAATAATCATTTTAGTATATTATAAATAATTATCCCGCTATAATAGATATCCCTATGGGATTCATTCAATCTATTCAAAATCACCACACAAACTACAATGAGAAAGGTCCATCTCTTCAACAATCCGCTGTACCCATGCCCTCTGTTGTCCCCATAGCAGCCTCTAGAACCTCCGCCCAACCCTCAAAAGTCGCTTATCTCCCCACAAGACACGAACGCAATCTGATCTCGGCCAATTGCCTAGCTCTTCTCAAATTCCATCTTGGCACCTTTCCTCTTCCGAAGTCCTTGGGAAAAGGGCAAGAGACGCTCTTGCGCGCTGTACGCCAAATTCAAAATATGATTTGCCACACCCCCTTGCTACACACCCGTTCAGATCATCGGGAAAAGATCCAGCAGAGGGTATGCCAAGCGCTCCACGATAGCGCCTATCAAAACAATAAAACAGATCATACACACCCTTGCATACTTTTTTTACAGATCGCAGCTGACATCATCCATAATCATGCAGAAGGGATGTCGGTGTATGAGACTTTAGGAGAAAGATTGCTGCAGGGAGCCCCAGAACAAGCGCAATACACATGCAAAGATTTGGGCAGCATGATGGAGCTTGCGCGCCGAAAAGCGGCAAGTGTTCACTGCGATTCACGGATGGCTAAAGCGGCCCACATCATACGCCACCCCTGGCGGGGTATAGGTTCTCTCATCAGCGTTTCGAGCAAAGGGTTGCAATATAACGCGTATAACCTCGGCAATCACAACGCGCACCTTGGGACGTGGGTAGTTGGCAGAGGGCGCTTTCATACAAGTGCCGGGCCCAATCCTACGCATCAAGATTACTCGATCTTTAATGCAACACTGCAACTGCGCGAAAACATGCAATGCCCGCACGTCACTCACACGCAAGGCATTCTCGAAGGCGCAGAGAGACACAAGGGCCCCCAGCAACGGCGCAATAGGATGTTAGAAAAAGCTGCAAAACCTAATTCCCCATTGCACGCATTTGCACTCCCCATGGATGGACCTGCCCACTCTGGAAAAGGGCGCTTTGCCTCTGTTCGATCTGCGAAAGATTTCGCCCAGCAAGTGCGCGATCACGAAGCTTTGGTCCTTCCCGAAAAATCGATGTCTTATAGCGCCTTTGCAAAAGCGCAGGAGCGCTTTCAGAATGCATGTTCCCACCTAGAAGGCACTTCGGCATGGGAAAGTTTGGTGCATTCCAAACAATTATCTGGAACCTTGCTTTTAGGCTTCAATGTGATCTTGGCTCTGAGCCAACTGGCCGATGCAGCTCAAAGAGGGCTTGCCGGCGCTGCACAATTGGGCAACTACAGTGTTTGCTCTACCTATCAAATTACGTGTAAGCAAGGGATCGACCGGGGTGTCATTGTCAATATGTTGATGAGAATTTTAGTCGACGCCAAAAACAGGGGCACATTTGATGGCATCTCCTTGCAAGAGCTAAGACAATACTGCGGCTATACATTTGGCCGAGCGCGCAACGTCGATGCAAGACAGATCCTGGAGGAGCGTTACAAATGTTTGCGCAACTTCCTTCGATTGGTTATAGCTGCTTCGCCAAATGCACAAAAAGCTTTTCTAGATGCTTTGGATCTGCCGCAAGATATGCGCTTTATCCCTTCCAATGAGAAATGACGTAGAAACGGGGGTGATTTGCCCAATCGCGCAGTACTTTGCCTTGGCCAAAAATCGCATGCACGGCGTCCGCTTGCGTGGAACCAATCTCTAAGTAGAGCTTGCCCTCAGGTTTCAGATAGAGGGGCAAAAGAGATGCGATCTTTTCATAATATTCGATCCCTTTAACTCCCGCCTCTAGAGCAAGCCTTGGTTCGAATAACCGAACGGATGGGTCAAGCGTTTCATACTCCATAGCGCTTATGTAAGGAGGATTGCAGACAATGACGTCTGCTTGCCGCCCTGCAAATGGGGCAAATAGGTCTCCTTGCAAACATTCTACTTCTACTTGGTTGATGTGCGCGTTTTGCAAAGCGATAGCCATGGCATCGTTTGAAAGATCTGAAAGAGTTACCTGGAGAGCTGGGTGTTTTTTCTTCAATGCAATTCCAATGCAGCCGGACCCACTACAGATATCCCACACCACTCCAGATGAAACCTCTTTGGCGATGAGATCTACCAAAATCTCTGTTTCAGGGCGCGGAATTAAAACGCGCCGATCTACTTGGATCTGGCACCCAAAAAACTCCACTTCCCCGACTACGTACTCTACTGGCTCTCCCTGGGCGCACCTTTTGATGAGGTTGCGCAACATTTGCAGCTCTTCTTGCAAAAGGGGTTTGTCGTATTGCAGATAGAGATCCATTTTTTTCATGTGCAACACAAAACTCAAAAGCGCCTCCACAATGGGGCGGGGGCGCTCGATGTGGCGCTCTTGCAAAAAACCAACCGACAGTTTAAGGACCTCGCCGATCGATTTCACTGTTGCAACATTTGTTGATAGAAGTGGTTGACTAAAGGGATGGTGAGATCATCGAGATCTCCCTCCATTACGCGATCGAGCTTATAAAGCGTCAGCTCAATCCGGTGATCGGTCACCCGGTTTTGGGGGAAATTGTAGGTGCGGATCCGCTCAGATCGATCGCCGCTCCCCACTTGCGATTGACGCAGCGCCGACATCTCCTGGTGCGCTTTACGCCTTTGCTCTTCAGCTATGCGGCTTGTGAGAAGGCGCATCGCTTTGTCTTTGTTTTTGTGCTGGCTTCGCTCCTCTTGGCAAGCGACAACTGTACCTGTGGGAATGTGCGTAATGCGCACCGCGGAATCGGTCCGATTGACGTGTTGCCCCCCAGCACCCGAGGCGCGGTAGGTATCAATCCTTAAGTCTTTCTCTTCGATAACGATGTGCTCATCTTCATCGGGCTCGACTAAAACGGCCACCGTAATCGCGGAGGTGTGCACTCGCCCTTGCGTCTCCGTATCGGGAACGCGCTGCACCCGATGCGTCCCAGCCTCATACTGCATGAGGCGAAAGACGTTTTGCCCAGACAAAGACATGATGTACTCTTTGTATCCGCCAATTTCCGATTCGGCAGTGGATAGGATTTCGCATTTCCACCCCTTTTTCCCGGCATAGTACTGATACATTCGAACGCAGTCCCCCACAAAAAGGGCCGCCTCATCTCCGCCAGTGCCTGCGCGCAGTTCCAAAATAATACTGCGGCTATCGCGAGGATCGGGAGGCACAAGGAGTGCCTCTATTTCCTTGGTAGCCTCTGCAATCTCCGCTTCAAGACGGGTGATATCTTCTTTGAGAAGCACCACCATCTCGGGATCTTTTTCTAAAGAGAGCAGCTCGCCATTTTCTTTGAACTGCTTTTCCCTTTGCTGAAGGAGGTCCCAGACGTCTTTGAGACGGGCGATCTGAGAGTGCTCCTGCGTTAATTCGCGGTAGCGCTTCTGATCGGATAACGTCTCCGGATGCCCGAGGAGTTCTTCAACTTCTAGAAGACGGGCTAAAAGTCGCTGAACCTTTTCCCTCATGCTCTTAAATCCACCCGACTATTTCTTCTTAGCTTTGACTTTTTCTTTCTTGGCCTCTTCTTGCTTTACTTGCAACTCTTTGACCTCAGCGGATTTGCGCTGATATTTCTTCGTAAACTTATCTACGCGGCCCTCGGCATCCACAAATTGGGTAGCTTTTGTATAGAATGGGTGGGATGCAGAAGAAACAGGCACGCGATAAAAGGGGTATTCCTTCCCTTCGTGTTGCACTTTTTCTTTTGGTTGCAATGTGCTGCCAATGATAAACTTGGTTCCTGTTGCAGAATCTTCAAAGAGCACTTCTTGGTATTTAGGATGTTTGTCTTTTTTCATGGGTTGCCTCTCAATTAGACCTCTAAAGATACCGGTGTAACTAGAAAAATTCAAGAGCTTCTGCTAAAAATATTTATATGCGGCTTACCATCAAAATTTTGGTCCTTATCATCGGCCTCACAACGCTTGTTGGAGGATTGATCCATCCCGTGCAAATGGAGCTATCGCTCTCCTGGCAGGGAATCACCCATTGGCATGCTTGGGAACTTGTTACCTACCCCTTCGTGGAGATGGGGCGTCTTTCGATCTCTTGGCTATTGCAACTGGCTTTGAACCTTTACCTGACTTGGGTATGCGGGTCTTTGCTCATGGAGCGCTTTGGCGTCATCCGATTTTTATCCCTTTATTTCGGGGCTACGCTGTTTGCAGCTATGGCCTCTCTTGCGCCCCTTGCCTGGACCCATTCTACCCTCGCTGGCGCCTCAGCGCCTCTTTTTGCCCTTTTAATCTCTTGGATCATGCTCAATGAGGGGGCGCGCTTGTTTCTTTTTTCTGCCTTCCCCATCCGGGCAGATCGCCTCATTATCGCCTTAATTGCGTTCACTTTGTTTGTAGAGGTCTCGAACCTCAATTGGGTCAGCGTCACAGGTCTTGCTGCAAGCGCCTTATTTGGCTATTTTTTTACCCTCCTCGTTTGGAGAAAAAAGAGCCCTTTTGCCTTCCTTCACCCTTTTGAAAAAAGATTTTTGCAAGTTTTTGAAAAAAGGACACGTCCTCAAGGGGGGCCCAAGATCTATGACATCCACTCTGGAGCCCCCGTTTTAGACGACGACCAATTTATGGATGCAATGCTCGAAAAAATCTCGCGCCAAGGGCCCAACTCTTTGACGGCTGACGAGAAAAAGAGGATGGAAAACATTTCTTCGAAAAAAAAGCCATGATCGCCATCGCCGCTATTTTTCGCAATGAAGCCCCCTACCTCAAGGAGTGGATCGAATTCCACCTCAAGGTGGGATTTGAGCGCTTTTTTCTTTTCAACAACCTCAGTACTGACGATTTTCAGTCTGTTTTAAAGCCTTATAAAGATCTGATCGAGCTAACCCATTGGCCTCTAGAACATAGCAATATCGTGGAATGGAACGAGATCCAGTGCCTGGCCTATGAGCGCGCGATACACAAAGCCCAAAAGTACAAATGGCTTGCACTTCTCGATATCGATGAATTCCTCTTTTCCCCCGTATCCAAAACCCTCCCCCCGATTCTCGATCGATTCGAACACGCCGGCGGCATTGGGGTCAATTGGCAGCTATTTGGCACCTCTTGCGTCCCTCAAATAGATCCCAACCAACGCCTGATAGAAGCCTTGACCTACCGATTCCCCAAAGACCTTGGCGTCAATCACCATGTCAAACCCATCGTTCGCCCCGATCGCGTGCTCATATGCGAAAGTCCTCACTTTGCCATCTATAAAGAGCCTTTTCGCCAACTTACAACAAATGGGATTCCCTTCGAGGGCCCAATATCTCCGACCATCTGTACCGAATTATTGCGCATTAACCATTATGTGCTGCGCGATTTAAACTACTTTTCCAACCAAAAAACTGCACGGTTATCTAAGTGGTGGGGCCAATCGATAGATTGGCAAGAAAAATATCGCGAAAAAAATCAGGAAGAAGACCGAACGATTCTGCAGTTGTAAAAATTTTCATGTCAATCCAAAGTTAAAATGTCACCGGGGTCCACCAAAGTTAAAATGTCACCACCCCGATTAAAAAAGGGGATATAATTTTCTTCTTCCTCTTCCAGGCGTAGAGTGTTGACAAGTTCACAAGCAG
>JAKAFF010000148.1 GCA_021818045.1 bacterium | reverse complement strand
GGTAGTGACGATCTCCTCGGCCCAAAGAGCTAAGAGAGTGCACGCAAAGAGGAAAAAGCGGAGCATAAACAATCCTTCAATTTGAGGTGAGTCATCATGATTATGCAGGCAGTTAAAGGCAATGAAATTGTTGCCAAATACTCATAAGACGCGGTACATTATTCCTATTATTTGGATTGATAGCTCAGTGGATAGAGCACCCGCCTTCTAAGCGGGCGGTCGCAGGTTCGAGTCCTGCTCAATCCGTCTTGGACGGATGGGTGCATGAAGAAATTGCTAGGCAGTCATATCATTTCCATCAAGCGGTTTGCGAAGCTTGACGCAGTGATTAAAAAGCTAAAAGCGCTTAGATCTTCCGTCGAACAGCACAAAAGCGATGCAGTCAATCGCGCTCTTTTGGAGCTTATCGACGAGCATCCAGAGCCCTGCTTTTTGCTGCCGGCCGTACTCGAGTTTGTCCAGCGGGTCGATGAAGAAAAGATCCTTTCGCACTACAATTTTACCTCATTTGAGACCTGGTTAAATCAGTTTTCGGGACTGGATTTTGAGCAAAATTACCATGTGCGTGCAAAGCTTGCTGGCAAATGGGTCGAGCGCAGTGATTATCAAGCACTTTTCCCCATTGGCATGGGCAAAGTGTATGAAGGGACCCACTTTGTAACTGCACACAAATCGCCTGATCTCGACACGACGGTGGCCTCTTTTTGGGGGTGGCTCGATGCATTTGCAGCGCGGGTTGGAGATGGGCTCCATATTTGGAACCTGCCCGACGGTCCTCCCGCATCTCAAATTGAAATCGACTGGATTTTTCGCGATATTTTTGGCTCCGCTGTGTTTACCCATCTACCTAAAACGCGCACCATGCTGACCTTGACTGGCGCCGATCTTCTGACCCAACAAGGGCTGCACCGCAAGACATTGACCGATTCGGTCACGGAAATCGATCATAATCGAGACCTCAATGCCATCGTCGTGGTGGATGATCGAGGGTTTTATTTAGGCGATTGGCGCTCGACCGACGTAGAGGGAGTGCGCCAAGTGGTGATCTCTTTAAGCGCGTGTCTGCGCTGGTTTGAAAATAGCTTGCACCTTTCTTGGATCACCCTTTTTGCAAAAAAATCTTTGCGCTTGCAAGAGATCGAGCCGAAGTTAAATCAGTTGCTGCAGCTGCAGGTGGGTGCTTGCGAGCCTGACTTAGAGTTTTCTCGACTACAAAAAGAGCAAGTCGATGCTTTTTTAAGGCAAATTGTTGGAGTCAAAGAGGGGTTAAAAGCCGACTTCGAGACGCTCGCTCGCCATTTAAGTAAGCTCGTCGATCTCCCTTTTACGGGACTCAAAGGGCTGCTCGATCGGATGCGAAAGGGGCGCCTTTTTGATGCGAAAGGGCATTTAATAGAAAACCGCCCTCGCATTTTTGCCTTTTTGGAAAAAGCGATTCAAAATTTGCACCAAGCCATCATTCAGATCCGCTCGCGTCTAGAAAAGCTCGATATCGCTTTGGCCACCAAGTATGAAGTCTTTGGCCATCGCCCCAATACTGTGACGAGCCGCTCGGATGTGGAAGAGATCCAAGCAAAAATGGGCACCTATTTTTATCTCACCGTTGTTCATGCCGACCACGATCAGTTTTTTCCCGTGGGGATTATTCAGGCATCCAATTTGCGAAAAGAGCGCCTTGGCACAGTCTCTTTGCGCGATTTTTGCAATCGCGACGAAATGGGGATCCCCTCCTACCTCGATGTCATTAGCGTCATCGATCACCACAAAAGTGCAATCCAAACGTACGCACCTCCAACAGCCATTGTATCGGATGCCCAATCGAGCAATACGCTCGTTGCGCAAAAAGCGTTTGAAATCAACGATGCGTCTCACCACAAGCCCCACTTTATCCATCCCGATCGCGAATTTGTGGAATATCTCCATTTTCTGTATGCCATTCTCGATGACACGGATCTGTTAAGCAAGGTGAGCGCCGTCGATGTTCAATGCGTGGCAGAGCTGCTCAATCGCCTTAAAACGCTTTCCAGTGGCAAAAAAAGCGTTGTCGTCTCTTTGCGCGACTTGAAGCGAGGCCGCGACTTTCCTAAAAAAGCTGCGATGCGCATTTTACAAAACGAAGAGATGTACTCTTTATATCGCAAGGTCTACCAGTACCGGGAAAAAGAGGTGCAAAGCAATATGGCCCTTTGTGCAAAAGGGGAGCCGTCCAACTTTTTTGCCGACACAAAAGAGCAAAATGGGTGTTGCCGTGTAGGGCAAACCAAAATGTTTGCAGCCAATATCCCCTCCTTTGAAAAGCACTCTCTCTCTTTGCAGCGCGCCTGGCTGCAAAAAGCGCAACAAATCCAGCAAGAAAAAAGGCAAGTGGATCTACACATTCACATGATCAGCACAATTGTCAATGCAGACGAAGTATATCAGGGCACTGCAGGACAATATACCCATAAAGATGAACTTTGGCTTTGGATTCCCAATGAAGAGATCGCCATCGAACATTTAAAACACTTTCTCAGTGCATTTCAGTTTTCTTTAGGTCTCAAAGACAATCCTTTGACGATTGAGTTTTTGGGTGCTAATGCAGCTGATCTTGCCCACATTTTCAAAGAGAGTTTTTTGGCTGTCCCATCTAGTCAATTAAAAAAAGGGGTGCCAATCGCAGTTCTCAAATACAAAGCAGGCTCCCTCAATTCTAGAAAAGCGATGGTCAGCCCGTTTCTGCCGTCTTTGTAAAATTTTTTTTGAGCTTAAAATAATTTTTTGGCATAACCTTGCGCTCCAAATAGCGTAAAGGTATCCAATATGGCAAGCGCAGAGGGTCTTTTTCGAGTAGAAAGAGTCTCGAAGGCGGGACAGGGTGAACAGACAAGGATTGTGTTTGGATCTGCGAGCATTTCAGTGCGGCAGATTTTAGCATTTTCTGTGCACACGCAGCCGAAAAAAGGGATTGAAAACCACATTGCTCTACTCTGTATAGAGACAGATGGCTATATTCACAAAACGCTGTGGCTTGTTTGCGAAACTGCAAAAAAAACTCGAGAAATCGCCCTAAAACTCTTAAAGACAACCCAAGCAAGACTTGCGTTTAGGTCGACGGTACTGGAGCCGGAAATAACTCCAGGAGCGTCTCCTACAGGATCGATCCGTATAGATCTTCCTGTAGGCCAGCATGTCATGGAATACTTTGAATATTTTTTTCCGCCGCATGTTGTTGGACAGCCACGCCGTCCGATGTTTGTCCAATCTACACGAGATGGCCGTCCTCTTTTTTCGATTACGGCAGATCGGGAAACGGTTTTACGTGCGCTGAGACAGGCGTTGCAACTGTTAGATGCGCAAACGCTTGCAAATGTCTCGTCGATGTTGCGAAGAGCGAAAAAAGACCAGGCCAGCTATTTCAATTCTCACCTGTCTTTGCCTGAAGGCGCGATTGGTTTAGAGCAAATTCCAACCCCCTGGCCCGATGTATCTTGTCACATCTATGAGGATGGAAGGGTAGACGAGCGAGTGCGAGCAGCGGCAGCTCCTCGCAAGAGCGCAAGTGTGGCTGTACAGGAGTACACTTCTGATGACGAGAGTCCTCCGGAAAGTGCGCTGAGTGCCAGTGCTTCTGTATCTCACGGATCTTTGCCGCATGAGATGAGTCATCC
>JAKAFF010000007.1 GCA_021818045.1 bacterium | reverse complement strand
AAAGGCCCCGATAACTCAACAACCTCCCGCCAATATAGCCCCCCAAAACGTGCAAGCTATAATTGAAGGCAATAAACGCCCCCGTAATCGCCGTCGCATATGCATCGGGAATATGCAATTTTTGGGTCGCATATAAAACAAGCGTCCCATACAAAACGCTAAATCCCAAAGTGGAAAACATTTGCATCAGCAAAAGAGCAATCCGCCCCTTACGCACCGCGTGATCCATCCCGATCTCCTTGAAGGCCTACAACTTGTGGCCGGTTTTTACGAATCTGATCGAACTGTTTTGCAAGCTGCAACACCTCTGATTCGCTACACGTGCCGCTATAAATTTTCAATTTAATCTCTTCTCTTTCGTACATCCAGTGTCTTTCCAACATCCGCTGGATTGTTTCAACAAAACATTCGAGCGCTTTTTCTCGATTTACCCGTTTTTGCAAAATCTCCGCCAGGAAAAGCTGTTGCTCTGTTTGATCGAGATCTACGGCCAAAGAGAGCAAATCGCGGGGCTTTTGCTCTTTGCATGCAGCCATATATTTCGTAAAAAGGCTTTTGCCAGCAGATACGCGAAAATGTTCTGGCTGTAGATTGGCCTCTGCGAGGGGGACCAGTTGCGGCAGCGTCTCGCCCATCAAAAAGAGCCATCTGAGCAAATCGGCCTCTAAAATGCGATCGGGATCCACCTCGGTAAATGTGACGCTCGCTGCGCGCTTAATGTACACTTGCGGCACATTTTGTTCCGCTGTTCCCACAATGGATTCTGGAGTGTGAGTAAGTCTTGCAAGTTTGCGCAGCGATTCATGGACCATTAAAGGGTGATCCCATTCGCGAATGCGCTTTGCAATGCTTTGCACAAGTTCATTTTTCCCAGCAGGAGATTGAATATCGATCGATTTAGACAGATGGGCCACTAAAAACGTCAAATAATCGATGCTAGCTTCTATGCGCTGCTGCCAATCATCGGGTCCTTTTTCTTGCAGCAACAGATCGGGATCGCATTTTTCGGGCAGCTGTAAAACAAAGACCTCAATCCCCTCTTTTTGAAACAAATTGCCCACCTTCACGGCCGCCTCTTGTCCGGCTGTATCCCCATCAAAGGCCAAATAAACCTGCTTGACGCCCAGGTGAATCAACTCTTTTGCATGGTCTTCTCCGAAAGCAGTCCCTTGCCCTGCCACAGTCCAATTAAAGCCGCAATAGATCAACCTAAGCGCATCGATTTGCCCCTCTACAATCAGCGCTTTGCGCTCTTTGGCAATCGTCTTTCGCGAATAGCTCAAACCGAAAAGGACCTTCGATTTTTTAAATAAGACTGTTTCGGAAGTATTGATGTATTTCCCGCCAAACGTATCGCTTTTATACTTTCTTGCTGAAAAGCCGATCACGCTACCTACCGCATCTCGGATGGGGATGGTGATCCGATCCGAGAAAAATTCGCGCCCCTTAATGAAAAGCCCCGCCTCTTCCAACACCGCATTTGACAGCCTTTGTTCCCACATCGCCTTCAAAAAATAGGGCCCCTTTGGCGCCAGACCCACTTGAAATTGCTGGATAAAGTCGAGCGTAATCCCCCGGCTATAGAGATAATCGAGAGCTGCATGTCCTTCCAATGTGTGTAAAAGGTAAAACTGATAAAAAGCGCACGCCTTTTCCAATGCATCTTTCAGCACTGTTTTATTAGGCCCCTGCGGCACATTGGCATCTTTGACCTCTTCGAGCTGCACATGAAAGCGCTCAGCTAAACTCTCCACCGCTTCGACAAAGCTCATTTTCAAATGCGTCATTAAAAATCCAATCGCATCGCCGTGGGCGCCGCAACCGAAGCAGTGGTAATGGCTATCGCCGCGCTGAATGATTAAAGAGGGAGTTTTTTCATCGTGAAATGGGCATAAAGCTTTAAAAGAGGCGCCCGAGCGCTGCAATTTTAGATAAGGGGACAACACCTCGACGAGATCGATCCGCGAGCGCAGCTGCTCCAAACTTTCTCTAGAAAACGTACCCATAACTCTATCATGGCGGATTTGCTAAAAAAGTGCACCGTCCGAATGTATATACACAAATGAATTCAACAGTTGGTTTTGGGCAGCGCGAAAGCTGACGGAATTCGTCTATCGTAAGTGACCCAATATTAAAAAAATATTGGGTCACTTACGATAGACGAATTGCGCCGCTTTGGCGCAGCCGAAAATCCAACTTTTGAACTCATTTGTGTATATAACTCCCCCACCGGTAAGTGGCTCGCTTCCAGCCGCTATTTTTCATATGGCTAAACACGCGAGCCTCAAACACATCGCCTCGGGGGTAGTGGGCAGCATCACCTCTGACCACCCCGTAAATGGGGCACCGAAAATCCTCTATGCGCACTAAAAACATCTGATCGGAAAATCCTTGCTCTGCGACATAAAAATTCCACGTAGAATAGGAAGATTCTTTTTTAGCCTCTCGGTAGTTCCCATTCCAGGTAAGATTTGCTACCTTCACGCGGGGCTCTTTTTTCATATAGGCAATGGCCTTTTCGATCCAAGAAACTGGCCGCTCTAAATAGACATCTCCTGTGACATACAAAAGATATTCACTGCGGCACTCATAAATGGCCATCAAAGGTGCAAGAGCATTGTAATATTGCCACTGTGTAAACTGTTCTTTATGTAATTGAAAAGACAAAAGCACATCATGCGCTAAGACAAAGCGATCGATAATCCCCTCTTGCACCTTTTTTTGGGCTGCAGCCAAGACCTCAGGCAAATCCTGATCGACATTATTAATCACCAAAAGCCGCTCTGCAAATGGAAAACAATGGCGCGAGATTTGCGCCTTACCCAAGTAATCGGGATCCAGCAAAATCTGGCGCCAATCCCTCTTCCAACAAGCGGTAGCAAAAGTAACAGTTGGCATCATGAGGCATCAACTATAGCACACTCGCCATCGTATATACACAAATGAATTCGAAAGTTGGTTTTGAGCAACGCGAAAGCTGGCCTATATACACAAATGAGTTCAAAAGTTGGTTTTTCAGCAACGCGAAAGCTGGCGGAATTCGCCTATCGTAAGTGACCCAATATTAAAAATATAGGGTCACTTACGATAGGTAAATTGCGCCGCTTTGGCGCAGCCGAAAATCCAACTTTTGAATTCATTTGTGTATACCCGTTCCACTTCAATGCCACCCTATTCTGTATCGCCTGAGCTTATATAAGACCACTCAGTTCCTGGTCCCGCAATGAAGGTTTTTCTTTCGGGCACAAACAGCATCCATTGCTCATGGTCAGTGACCTGATAAGAAAAAAGGTGAAGTTCGAATCCGTCGCTAAAAGAGAACTTCGCATCAAAAGCATCGTTCAAAATTGTTGCACTGATCAGTGCTTTCCCTTGCATTTCGCGCAATTTTTCGCGAATTAGTTCTTGCGTGTCATTGCTTCCTACAAATGGTTTTTGATTCTGATCTATTCTCCAAGCGCACATGTATACCCATAAATGCCATTCTCCACGTACAGACCAACTTACTCCTTTACGCGTTCGCACTTCTACTGTTGTATCTCTTCCAAAATCTATAGTAACAAAGCTTCCATGTCCTAGTTTAACATTTCGCGCCTTTTCCCCAACAAATTGAAAAAGCAATTCGTTACCAAATTTTACACCATCGCGCTTAATGTCTTCCAAATTGTTCTACTCCCTCTTCTACAATATCATGATATCCATATCTTTAGAGGGTGTCTACAAAGTGAGGTTCTGTCGATTTTTCGGTTCTTTTGAGCCGACTTTTCGGTTCAAATCTTGGGGGGCAATATCGACAGAAGTATATAGCCCCCCAAGGTTGAATCCGAAAATCGGCCAAAATAATCCAAAAATTCGACGAACCCTCACTTTGTAGACACCCTCTTAGCCACGCTTCGTGGCGTTATCATGTGTCGCATGTTGAAGTGCATAAGGGTTATGAATCTTCAAATGTCCAAGTACTGCCTGGACCTGCAATAAATGTCCTCTTTTGAGGCGTAAAAAGCATCCACTGCCTACTATCAGCAATGTAAAATGAGAATAAATTTAACGAAATATTCTCTTCGAATTCCAAAAGACAATCAAAAGAGTTGTTGATAATTTTGCCAGAAATATATTTCCTACCTTCTAAGACAGACAGCTTTTCATTGATAACATCTCTTTCATCCCCAGACCCAAGAATGGGCTCCTTATTTCGATTTAGCCTCCAGGCAGACATTACGACCCATAAATGCCATTCTCCGCGTACAGATTCACTGACTCCTTTGCGCGTTTGAACTTCTACTGTTGTATCTTTTCCAAAATCTATAGTAATAAAGCTTCCATGTCCTAGTTTAACATTTCGCGCCTTTTCCCCAACAAATTGAAGAAGCAATTCGTTGCCAAATTTTACACCATCGCGCTTAACGTCTTCCAAATTGTTCTACTCCTTCTTCTACAATATCATGATATCCATAGTTCCTACCCGAAATGTCACCATGTAGCTTGGACCACTCGCCTGGACGAAGTTTCCTGCCAATTTTCCGCTCAACCTCTTTTACCGCGTCCTCAAATTGTTTATTTTGCGGTTTATTCCATCCCGGAGTCCCATCTCGTTGATGGCCCGATTTCCCTTTATACATTGCTGGATCTTGAGCACTATAGATAGAACGGCCCAATCCGTCAGTCATCAAAGCGATCCCAGCAGCCTCTTGTACTCCAAATCCAATAGTATAAGTCCCGAAAGATGCAACTTCAAGTATACCGCCAGTTACACAAAGCGTCCCTCCGAGCACAATTTCTCCCACTCCTACGATATATCCCCAAAGGCTTTCTCCATAAGGATCGATATAGCGAAAGGGGTTATTGAAAGCATATTGATAGAGATTTTGACTATGTATGGCCCCCAAAGGATCCGGGGCAGTCCAACAGACTTTTTGGGGATCGTAAAATCGTTTCCCAAAATAATACAACCCGGTTTCAGGATCGTATCTTTTCCCAAAATAGGCATATGGAATCTTGAAATTTACCCCCCTCCCGAAAGCATCACAGTGGTTTTCTGCTTTTATCGCACCTGTCTGCCAATCTATCAAATACCGAATAGTGCCCTGCACATCGTGAATAGGGATGTAGGGAATTGAGTCGATTTCAATAGCAATGGCCCTACGAAATGCTCCGGGGATTCGCAGCTCTTTTGGATGTCCATTTTCAAAGGATCCAATCTCCTCATTGCCCAAGTATACATAAGACGCATCTCCATGTGTGAGCCGTCTTCCGAACGAATCAAAAAGATCAGAAGTGTGTCTTGCATCATCCACATGAGTTGCAAGAATCGGCTGCCCATTCAACTCGGTGCAATTAAAGCTTTCATCATATCTCGCAAAAAATCCGCCCGGCGATTCTGCAATCATTTGAGAATTCGCATCATAAGAGTATGTTTTATCACCTCGTTGAATCAAATTGCCTCGATGATCGTACTGATACTGTTCTGTTAAATAACAATCACTGCGATAAGCAGGTCTTCCGATGGTGTCGTAACCATAGAGCACCTCAGAGCGATGAGTTTCTCTAATTAATCGCCCCTGGGCATCAAAATCATCATAGGTGTGCTGGTAAAGAACCGCCCCAGTTTGACTCGTTCTTGTCACTTTTCGAAGATATGATGCATCGTATTCATACTCAGCGCTACTTTCGTCAGGGAACGTGATGCGCGCCAATCGATTTTGCTCATCATATTCAGTTTCCAACCAAAGACCATTTGCAAAATCTTCTCGCAAAACTGCGCCAAAACAATGGGTCAAGGCCAACAAAAATACAATCCACATAAAATCCTCCCAAGGGAAAAATATCGTACTGGATTGTGGTATTATCTCCTCAATATTTTCTTTACACACAATAGATCTGCTCGCAAAAAAATCCACAAGCCGAGATAATCGCCTTATGACAGTTACTCCTATGATGTCCCAATGGCACTCTTGCAAAGAGGAAGCAAAAGAGGCTCTCCTCTTATTTCGGCTAGGCGATTTTTATGAAGCTTTTTACGATGACGCTGTCACAATTTCCAAAACACTTGGCCTGACTCTCACAGCGCGCCAAGGCGTCCCCATGTGCGGCGTCCCCTTCCACACGGCAGATGGCTACATCGACAAACTCGTTGCCAAGGGATTTAAAATTGCCATTGCCGAACAAACAGAAGATCCCAAGGCTGCAAAAGGCCTCGTGCGTCGAGAAATCGTCCGGATCGTGACACCTGGAACCCTCATCAATTCTCAGCTACTCGCAGATAAAAGAAACAATTTTTTTGTCTGCATCGCTGAACATGATGCCACATTTGGTCTTGCGATTCTCGATCTGACCACAACAGAATTTCGGGTGCTAGAACTTGCCCAACAAACGCAGCTCATCGACGAACTGTGCCGCCTGCGCCCTGCTGAAATGCTCGTGTCTCAAGACCTGCACTTTCTCAAAGATCTATCACACGTATTTCCCTTCATAGCAACTTTACGAAAACCGCTCGATCCCAGTTTAAGTTTCGAAGTACTTACAGCCCATTTTGATGTACAAAACCTCGACGGTTTTGGTTTGCGCAATAAAAAGGCTGCTATCGTAGCTGCAGGATCGCTCCTGCTCTACCTCAAAGAAGAGCTCAACCTCTCTTTAGAGCATATTACCACCATCCAACCCAGTTCGCTGTCTCAATTCATGTCACTTGACCGCTCAACCTTGCGCAATTTGGATTTAGACACTTTATTGCTCGACCTACTTGACGACACCAAAACAGCTATGGGGGGCAGGCTCTTAAAACAGTGGCTTCAATACCCCCTTCTCTCGGTAAGTCAGATTCAAGAGCGCCAGCAAGCGGTTTTCTCATTCATCGAAAAATCTCAAATCAGTGAAAAGGCAAGACACCTCTTGTCCCATGTTCGAGATCTCGAGCGGCTCATGATGAAAATCTCGGCAAAATATGCCACACCGCGCGATCTTTTTGCACTCGGCGTTTCACTTTCCTATTTACCGGCCATCAAAGAGACCCTATCGGAACATGCCCTCTTTGATGCCCAGCCGCTCTCTCAAAAAATCTTGTCCGCTCTCAGCGAGACTCCCCCACTTCGCATCGGAGATGGGGAAATTTTCAAAGACGGCTATCACAGCGAACTAGATCACCTCAGACAACTCAGCAAAGACTCATTGAGTTGGATGGCCCGCTACCAAAACACTTTGCGCGAAGAGACGGGCATCAAAACGCTCAAGGTAAGCTATACTAAAGCCTTCGGCTATTACATCGAAGTAAGCCGTGCTCAAAGCGATCGCATTCCATCCCACTTTCAAAGACGACAAACTCTTGTCAATGCCGAACGATTCATCACAGAAGAGCTCAAGCAATTTGAGCATCAGGTCTTGACTGCAGAAGATCGCGCCTGTGCCATTGAAGTACAATTATTTGAAAGCTTACGCACCGATATTGCAGCGCATGCAAGCGCTGTGAATCACGCGGCTAAAATACTTGCCCGCATCGACGTACTCCTCTCCTTTGCCTATGTCGCAACGCACCATCGATGGGTGTGCCCGATCATTGATGAATCAGATGCGCTCGACATTGTCGAAGGGCGCCACCCCGTCATCGAACAATCCATCGGGAGAGCCTCCTTCATCCCCAACGACACCCACCTCAACGCCCAAACCCAACTCATGCTCATCACAGGGCCTAACATGGCAGGAAAATCGACCTATATCCGACAGGTCGCCCTCATCGCCATTTTAGCGCAGATGGGATCCTATGTTCCGGCCGCCTCTGCCCGCATCGGCATCATCGACAAAGTCTTTTCTCGCATTGGAGCAAGCGACGATCTGGCCAGAGGCCAATCGACCTTCATGGTAGAAATGTCTGAAACGGCCAACATCCTCAACAACGCCACCTCGCGATCCCTCGTATTGCTCGATGAAATTGGGCGCGGCACGAGTACCTACGACGGGATCTCTATTGCCTGGGCTGTAGCCGAATATCTCCTCACCACACACCGCAAACAAGCCAAAACACTCTTTGCCACCCACTATTGGGAACTCACCCAACTAGAAACAGATTATCCCCATGCGGCCAACTTCCAAACAGCGATCCAAGAGACCCCCTCCGGCATTGTTTTCCTGCGCAAAATCATCCAAGGCGGCACCGATAAAAGCTATGGCATTCACGTGGCAAAACTCGCAGGTCTGCCTCCCAAAGCCATCAAGCGCGCAGAAGAGATGCTCCAAGAACTTGCGAAAAAAGAGCAAAAGCAACTGGCTCTATTTATCTCCACCCCTCAAGAACACCCCGCCCTCACTGATTTGCGCACCCTCGACATCACCGCTATGAGTCCATTGCAAGCCTATCACAAACTTTGCGAACTCAAAAAACATGCCCTTTGATCCACGCACTTTGACGCTATATCCCGATCAGCCAGGCGTCTATTTGATGAAGGATGCCCAAGGAACGATTCTTTACATCGGGAAAGCCAAAAACTTAAAGGTGCGCCTCAAGCAATACTTTGCCGAACATGGCGATCAAAGAGAGATGGTCCCCTACCTCACAGCACAAGTAGAAGAGATCGATACCGTCATTGCCCTCACAGAAAAAGACGCCCTCATCTTAGAGCACAACCTCATCAAACAGCACCGTCCCAAATACAACATTTTGCTCAAAGATGATAAAACCTTCATCAGCCTCATGCTCACCCATCACAAATGGCCCCAACTCAGACAAGTGCGCTACAAGGGAAAACCAAAAAACGACGGCATGTACTTTGGGCCCTATACAAACGCTTTGGCAGCAAGACAAACCTTTGATCTCATCTCGCGACTCTTCCCCTTGCGCCAATGCTCTGATGCAGAGCTCATGAACCGCGAGCGCCCCTGCCTACTCTACGATATTAAACGCTGCATCGCTCCGTGCGTTGGCAAATGCCGCCAGGAGGAGTACGATCAACACGTCGCAGCCGTCGTCCGCCTTCTCAAAGGACAAGACAAAGAAGTTTTGCAAGAGTTAAAACGCTCCATGCAGCAAGCATCCGATGCGCTCGAATTTGAAAAAGCGCACGCATTTTTGCACATGATCCAGCAAATCGAGCACGTCACTCAAGTGCAACACGTAAGTCATGCTACAGCCAAAAATTGCGACGTCTTAGGGCTGCATCGCGAAGCGGATGCCGTCCTCATTGCACTTTTGTTTTTTAGAGAGGGAAAGCTCACTGGCGCCGAGCATTTTAGCTTTCATCTCATTGCATCCAATGATGAAGAAATCATCGAATCGTTCCTTTTACAACACTACAAGGGCGCAACTTTGCCCCCTTCAGAAATTTTAGTCCCCAAAAAGCTCCACCAACAACAATCTTTGCAAGAGCTCCTCAACATTGAGATCCATGCACCTCAAAAAGGGAAAAAAACAGATCTTATTGAAATGGCAAACCGCAACGCAAAAGCCCTTTTTATCCGCGAGCAAGATGCCCGCTCTTTGCGAGAAAAGATGCTCCTCGACTTGCAAGAAACGCTGCAACTGCTCCGCTTCCCTCGCCGCATCGAGTGTTTCGACACATCTAACATCTCAGGAACTGACCCAGTAGCCAGCCTCGTCTGTTTTATCCATGGAGAAAAGGACAAATCCCGCATGCGCCACTTTAAGATCAAAGGAGTCGATGCAGCAGATGATTATACGGCGATGAAGCACGTTTTGCTGCGCCACTTCACAAAAGTCAAAGAGAAAGGCGATTTCCCCGATCTATTAATTGTCGATGGCGGCAAAGGACAACTCAACATCGCACTCGAGGTTTTGCGCGAGCTCCAGATTGCCACCATAGATGTCATCGCCCTCACCAAAGAAGAAGCGCGGCATGACAAAGGACTCACCCAAGAAAAAGTCTACGTTCCCTATCGTAAAGACCCTCTGCTGATCGATCCCAAATCGCCCCTGCTCTTTCTTTTACAAAGAATCCGAGACGAAGCGCATCACCAAGCCATTGCCTTTCACCGCAAGCGGCGCACTAAGCGCACCTTAGCCAGCACTCTCGACGATCTACCAGGTATTGGTCCCGTCAAAAAACGGCGACTTCTACAGCGCTTTGGCAGCGTCAAAGCCATCCAAGAAGCGTCAGAATCTGAGCTCAAAAAGGTGCCAGGACTTACCCGCGCAGATATTGAGCAAATCACAAAATTAAAACAGCGTCACGCGTGATATACGACTAAATAAAAGGGCTTGCTATAGCCAAAACGCTCCCGCAAAAGAGAAATCAACTGTTTTTCTACCTTGATAAACACCTCTTCGCGCATCGCTTCATCGAGCGGCTTCAAAGATACTTGAATATCTAAGCGCTTTTTGCGCCCCATTCCCACATCTCGCAAAGTCACATCGGGAAAATGGCGCGCCAAACACTCCTCTAGCGAATAGCGAATCACATTGAGATCTGTCGCAATCCCCATTTTAATGACAAAATAGCGCCCCCGATCTTGCGCATAAAAACCAAATAACAACAAAACTGCAACCCCCAAAATCGCAAGTCCTATCGAAAAGCTCTCCTCCCAAACCGATTCTTTAAGCTCAGGAAAATAAGAAAGAGAGAGGAAAAAAGCACCCCCCAAAAAGAAAGAAAAAACCACCAAAAGGTGCAATACGGAAGTCAATACCTGGCGCAAATTCATTAAAATGCCTCTTCAAATTGACCCTTGTCAGAGGACTCTTCCCCGCTTTCAGGAACGCTATGAATCAAGTCTTTGAAAATCACATGCACAGAAGAGACATGCAATCCCGTCCACTTACTTAAATCTTCCACAATCTTCTCTTGCACCTCTTCTGCCTTCTCGGGAATGTTGATCCCGTAGACAATATTGATCTCGACTCGCACATCAATAGAGTGCTTTTTTTGATCTTGTGTCACATAAATTCCCTTGACGCGCTCCACTTCTCTACCAAGCAAACTGTCAAATAAATTACCCTCCAAAAGTCCGATCCCCGCAACTTTTGCAAGGCACTGTAAAACAATTGCTTGAAACACCCTCGTATCAATATCGCGAATAAAGACTGTCTCGGGCAATTCGATCTCTTTTGCATCCATATTTTTCAATTGATCGTACACGGCTTCACCTCGAAAAAGCCCCATCATAGCAAAAACCGCGATCCATGGAAACTTTTTCTCAAGTGTGGTATCTTAGAAGGAAATTTAAAAGGTGCTCGTATGCCTATGGGATTCACTCCTCCGATCTTAATCACCTCCGCAATAGTCGGCGCCCTATCAGCTTACGTCGCCCATCGCAGAGGCCTCAACCCTTATGCTTGGTTTGCACTGGGATTTCTATTTGGCATTTTCGGCGTCTTCGCCATTTTCTTTGCAGGCAAGAGCAAACCACAAACACCACCTGTCGCTGTCGAACCCACTTTCATCATCGATGGGCCGTCAGACAAATTTTGGTACTATCTCGACCCGCAAAATGAGCGACAAGGCCCGATGAGCCGAGAAGCAATCACACACGCGTGGAAATCTGGAAAGGTGAATCTCGCCACATATGTGTGGCATGAAGAACTTGCGGAGTGGAAACCCCTAAAGAATTGTCTAAAAGAGGCATACTAACCACGCCTCTTTTAGAGCAAAGAGGAGGTTACCAAGACGCTTTTACAACGCCTGGAATCAACCCTTGATTGGCCATCTCGCGAAAACAGAGGCGAGATAGTTTGAATTTACGCAAAAAGCCACGGGATCTGCCGGTAAATTGGCACCGGTTGCGCAAACGGATACGTGAAGAATTTTTTGGAAGCTTGTTGAGGGCGTCCACGGCAGTGAGCCTTTCTTCAATCGTCTTAGTCATATCGAGAATAGTCTCTTTAAGAGATTGTCTTCGATCCCAATAATTTTTTACCATTCTTTCGCGTTTTTTCTGTCTTGCGACTTGCGAATCTTTTGCCATTCTTTCCTCTACTTCTTACGGGCAGGCCCCTTTTGGCGCTGCTTGCGGTTCGGGTCTTTCTTGTTAATCACATAAACACGGCCCCGGCGGCGGACAATTTTGTCCCCCTTGGAGGGGTCAGCTTTAACGGAAGCTCCAACTTTCATGAAATTTCCTCTCATTCAAAGCCTTTGGTTATACACTGTTGCGAGAATTGTTTTCAAGCTTGAAGATTATCATGCCCTCGCGGTATCCTTTTGAGTGAAACTCATTTTTTAATCCGGATGAAACAGAATGAAACGCACATATCAACCAAGCAAAGTACGCCGCAAGAAGACGATCGGCTTTCGAGCCCGCATGAAAACCGCATCAGGGCGCAAGCTCATCAATCGCCGCCGCAGACAGGGCCGCAGAAAACTTTCAGCATGAGCTTTCCTAAGTCGCTTCGCCTCCGTACGCGCCGGGAATTTCAGCGCGTCTCTAAAGGGGGAGAGCGAAACGTGGGGCGCCTAATCTGTGTGGATTGGCGCCCGGCGAACAAGCCAAAACTTGGGATCAGCGCTCCCGTCCGATATGGGACAGCGCCTGAGCGCAGCCGTTTTAAAAGGCTGGTTCGGGAGGCGTTTCGGAAGTGCTATGCCACTTTACCGCGTGGGGAAGCGCATGTCGTCCCAAGACAAGCAGCCAAAGGGGCTCAGGAATCGGACATCGCAAAGGAACTGATCCGGCTGATCCATGATACTCAATGAACCACAGCAAAAAGCCGTCCGCACAACACAGGGGCGCATCCTCGTGCTTGCTGGGGCTGGCAGCGGCAAAACCCGGGTCATCGTACACCGCATCGCCCACTTAATTGAGCAAGGGGTACCTCCCCAATCCATTTTGGGGTTAACCTTTACAAACAAGGCTGCCCAAGAGATGCGCCATCGCATCAGCGCTTTGATTGGCGAAAGGGGGAAACAAGTCACTCTGGCAACCTTCCACAGCTTTTGCATGCAGGTACTTCGCAAAGAGATCGAGCGGCTGGGATATACGCGCGAATTTAGCCTATACGACGAAAGAGACATGCACCGGCTCGTGCAACAACTAACTCGCGAAATGCTGGGCCACGAAGGAGAGCTCCCCTCTTTAGGCCCCACAAAAGCCGCCCTTGCCGAGGCCTCCTATGCAGGCATTTCCGGCAATTCTGAGGAAATCACTTGGCACGACACTTTTTCTAAAGAGCTCTATGAAAGACTCCACTCCTCTCTTCGGGCCTACAATGCGGTGAGCTTCGACAGCCTAATCACCTTAACGCTACGCCTTTTTGAAGAGCACCCCGATGTACTCGATCGCTACCAAGAGCGCTTTCGCTACATCATGATCGATGAGTATCAAGACACCAATCCCGCCCAATTTCGCTTAGCGGAATATTTAGCGGCCAAATACCACAACCTTTGCGTCGTTGGCGATGATGACCAATCAATTTATGGCTGGCGAGGCGCTGAAGTGCAAAATATTTTGCATTTCAAAGCAGACCATACGATTAAACTCGAACAAAACTACCGCTCCACAAGCATCATCCTCGAAGCTGCCAATGCCGTCATCCATCACAACCAAAATCGACACGACAAAAAACTCTGGAGCCAAAGATCCGCCTCTTCCCCCATTGAGATCTTCCATGCGCCCACAGATGCCGAAGAGGCCAGCGCCGTCATCAACCGCCTCATTCGGCTCCACGACCAAGGCCTCAAATGGCGCGACATGGCCATTCTCTACAGATCCAATGCCCTGTCTCGACAATTTGAGGTGGCCCTTTTACAAGCCTCCTGGCAAAAACAGGGCCAATGGATGCGCGGCATCCCCTATGAAATTTTCGGAGGACTCGAATTTTCCGAGCGCAGCGAAATCAAAGATCTCCTGGCTTATCTGCGCGTCATTGCCAACCCCTTAGACCAAGAAGCGCTTTTGCGCATCATCAACGTACCGCGCCGCGGGATTTCAGACGCTTACCTCGACACCCTAACGCAAGCAAACCGCACGGCCCAAGTGCCCCTTTGGGAGCTTTTACAAAAGGAGGAAAAAAAATCTACAAAAGCGTTTGTAGAACTCATCCAAGAAGCAACTCACCGTTTTCGCTCGCCTCCTTTTGGGGAATCGCTCATCTGGCTCATCGAAAAGATCAACTACAAAAAGGCCATCGAAGAAGAAGTGAAATCGGAAAAAATGCGCGCCTTCAAATGGGAAAACGTCCAAGAGTGCGTCAACGCACTCTCTGAAACGCAAGAAGAGAGTTTGCAAGATTTCATTGCCAATACCACATTGAACCGCCAAATCATCCACTCTGCAAAAAACGTCGTGGAAGACAAAGTACACCTCATGACATTTCACAGCGCCAAAGGGCTCGAATTTCCCGCCTGTTTTCTCGTATGTCTTGAAGAGAGCATTCTCCCCCACGAAAAAAGCATGCAACAAACGGGATTAGAAGAAGAGCGGCGCCTCTTTTACGTTGGAATCACCCGTGCACAGCAACACCTAACGCTCAGCATGGCGCGCGCCCGAATGCGAATGGGTAAAACGTATCCCACAACACCCAGTCGCTTTCTATATGAAATTCCGAAAAACCTTTTCCAAGTCACAGATCATAAAATCTTATGAGCACCCTCATTTGGCGCCACAGGCGAGAAAACCTCAAAAAATGCTCCCTCAAAGGCTTAGAATCGCGTCCGGACCTTCGCTTTATCACCTATCCGACCGACCCGCTACCCGATTTATCGCGCTGTCTAGTCCTACAGCTCGGAGCGCCGCCCCTCACACTCCAAGATGCACAAAGCGACATTCTCCTCATCGATGGCACCTGGCGCCTGGCTCAAGTCATGCTCAAACAACTCCCCCCCTTCCTTGAGGCCCGCAGCCTACCAGGAAACTATCTCACCGCCTATCCTCGCAGACAAACCGACTGCCCCGACCCTCGCTTAGGTCTTGCATCGATTGAAGCGCTCTACATTGCTCACCTGATCCTTGGACGCTCGACAGAAAACCTACTCGACGGCTACCATTGGCAAAAGCAGTTCTTATATGCCAATGGTCTTTCAAACACTCGAACTGATCAATGAATTTATTTGGGGACACATCTCCTTTGTCCTTATTTTAGGACTTGGCATCTATCTTTCTATCGCCTCGCGATTTATGCAAGTGCGTCAATTGGGAAAAATCTTCTCTATTTTTTTCTCCTTTTTCCAAGCGAAAACGGCAAAAACTGGCATCCATCCACTCAAAGTGTTTTTCGCAGCCATTGGCGGATGCATTGGCATTGGCAATGTGGTTGGCATCGTAACAGCGGTCCAACTAGGCGGGCCTGGCGCTCTATTTTGGAGTTGGATCGGCGGCCTATCTGGCATGCTCATCCAATATAGCGAAGCGTATCTTGGCATGAAATATCGCGTCCGCAATAGCGCAGGCAGCTATGACGGAGGCCCCATGTACTTTCTCCCCCATGCCTTCAAAGTCAAGTGGGTGGCGCCTCTTATCTGCGTCCTACTTTGCATCTATGGCGTAGAGATCTTCATGTTCAACGTCATGGCAGACAGCATCTCAGTCAACTGGCATATCAACCCCTATCTCGTCGTTGCGCTGCTGATGATCGCCATTTTCGTCGTGGCAAGCGGCGGCATCAACCGCGTAGGTGAAGTGTGCAGTGCACTCATTCCCATCTTCATCCTCCTCTACATCACAATGGCGCTTTGGGTCATTTTTCAACATGCAACAGAGCTACCCGCACTTCTTCGCTCTATCTTCCAAGCAGCCTTTACCCCGCAAGCCGCCCAAGGCGGATTTGCAGGAAGCACAGTGGGTCTAACCATCTCTATGGGGCTATCGCGCGGCGCCTATTCGGGAGACATTGGAGTCGGCTACACTTCCGTCATCTATGCGGAAAGTGCAACAGACAAACTCCAAAGACAAGCCTCCATGACCATCATCGGCATCTTTCTCGACACCTTTGTCATTTGCTCTTTAAGCATCCTCGTCGTGCTCGCCACCGGCACTTGGCACACCGATTTGGATGTTGCTCTCATGGTTCAAGAGTCCCTTGCGCTCTATTTCCCCTACATGCACATCTTCATGCCCACCTTCCTTTTTCTCCTCGGCTACACGACAATCCTCGCCTACTTTGTCGTAGGCGCCAAATGCGCCAAATTCATCTCTCCCAAATGGGGACCCACAATCTACTATCTCTATGCCTGTTTTGCCCTCCCTATTTTTGCCTTTTTCAATGCAACACAAGCCTTTGTCGTGATGTCACTTTCGGGCGCCGCCTTATTGATTTTAAATCTGACTGGGATTTTTCTATTGCGTAAAGAAGTCTCATTTCGCCTCACGGACTCATAACCCGTCGGTCTCTGGTTCAAGTCCAGGTTGCCCCAAGTTTCTATCCAGCACTAGTCCATTCACTTAAGGCGAAACGAGCTTGATCCAATATCAAGTTAAAGTTTAAGATATAGCCTCACGGTGCAATGGCGGTGCAACGAAGAATAGTTTTAACCAGCACGCCATCCAACCTAAACCCTAAACCAAAAGGTTGGCACTATGGCATCTATCTTCAAACGCAAAAACGACAACGGTACTACCGTCTGGCGTGCGGTCGTCCGCATCAAAGGCTACCCCACCATCTGCAATCACTTTGAACGGAAGCAGGAGGCAGAGGACTGGGCTTCTGGCGTAGAGCGGCAAATCAAGGGTGGCCAGTTCAAATTCGACCAGCACAAAAAGATCCACACCTTTGGCGAACTCGTCGAGCGCTACATACAAGATGGTGCTCTCGAACATCATCGTGCCGCCGACGATACCCGCCGACACCTCGACTATTGGAAATCCCGCTTCAACGACTACGGCCTCGTCCACATCACACCCGAACTCCTCGGCAAGGAGCGACAAGCCCTCGCGGATACACCCATCCCGAAAGGGCGCGCGAGAACCTCATCAACCGTTAATCGCTATATGGCGTCCCTTTCTTCACTCCTAACCTACGCAGCCCAACGCCTCAATTGGATTAGCGAAAATCCTGCCCTTCGTCTCATAAAACTCAAGGAGAATCGAGGCCGCGACCGTGTTCTCTCTGAGAATGAGATCGCCCGTTTGCTCGCCGCATCTCGTCAGACCAAATCGCCCTACCTCTACTGTATCATCCTGCTCTCCCTTACCACAGGTGCGCGCCAAGGCGAAATTCTCAATCTTGAATGGAGACATATCAATTTTCAAAGCAGGATTGCTTTCATCAAAGAAAGCAAAAATGGCCGCCCGCGTAGCATTGCCCTTTGCGATCCCCTCATCGCTGAACTTCAGCGCCTCCACCAACACCGCAATCCCCAAAAGCCACTGGTTTTTGCCAGCAAAACAGCCTTTGGCCGGATCGACATCAAGAAGAGCTGGCAGCAGGCCCTCAAGCGAGCAAATATCACTAATTGCAGGGCCCACGACATGCGCCATACTTTCTGTACCTACGCCGCCGCGAAGGGAGCATCCAACCTCCAACTCCAGACTGCCACAGGCCACCGCACCTTGACCATGCTCCTCCACTACACCCACATGGACGTAGAAGTCACAAAACAATTCAGCAACCAAATCTCAGACCAAATCTTGAAAGGAAATGCTGAATGACAATCGCCCTAAAAGAAAATAGACATGCCATAATTGCGCGTTAAACAAGGGGTTGCTCCTTAAACGGAGTAGTATAAA
>JAKAFF010000147.1 GCA_021818045.1 bacterium | reverse complement strand
GCCAGCTGCCGGAGGATCCCCCGTCAAAATGTTACCAAAATTCCCCTGTTGATCGAGCAGATACCCCTTGTTGGCAAGTGTGATGAGCGCCTCGTAAATAGGCGCATCCCCATGCGGATGCAACTGCATGGTTTGACCCACGATATTTACAACCTTGTGCAGTTTATCATCGTTTTGGCGCCATAAAATCTCCAAAATGCGCCGCTGTACCGGCTTTAACCCATCGATCATGTTGGGGATTGCCCGATCGAGAATCACGTAAGAGGCATACTTGATGAAGTGATCCTTCATCTGCTGTTTTAAATCATCCATTGTCCGTCTCGAGATGCTCCATGATGAACGCCTTCCTCGTGGGCGTATTCTTCCCCATATAAAATTCCAAAGTCGGCTTAATATCCGATAAATTCTCAATCAATACAGGCTGCAAGCGCATGTCTTGTCCAATAAACTGTCCAAACTCATCGGGCGAGATCTCTCCAAGACCTTTAAAACGGGTCACCTCCACCCCTCTTCGAAGCTCCAGCAAAGCCTTGTCCCTCTCCTCTTCGCTATAACAGTAGATCGTCTTTTCTTTATTTCTCGCTTTAAACAAAGGCGTTTCGAGAATATGCAAATGGCCATCAATCACCAACCCCTCGAAATAGGTGAGAAAAAACGTGATGAGCAAATTGCGAATGTGCATCCCATCGACATCGGCATCTGTTGCCAAAATCACCTTGTGATAGCGCAAATTGGCAATATCATCTTCGATATTCAGCGCCGACATCAAGTTGTACATCTCCTCATTTTTGTAGAGTTGATCGATCTTCATCCCGTGCACATTCAGCGGCTTGCCCCTCAAAGAGAACACCGCTTGCGTCAAAGGATCGCGAGTCATGACGATGGACGCCGACGCCGAATCCCCTTCCGTCAAAAAAATCACCGAAGACTCCCCCGCCTTGGAGCCATCGCCGTAGTGGTGTTTTGAATCGCGCAGTTTAGGAATTTTAAAAGAGATCTTTTTTTGCTTTTCTTTGGCATCTTTTTTGACAGCCGCAAGCTCTTTTCTCAACTTTTCATTAAAAAGCACCCGCTCTATGATCTTTTCACCTGTTGCAGGCGTTTTGTACAAAAGATCTTGCACAGCCTCCTTCACCTCTTGCAAAATGGGGGCGCGGATTTCGCCATTCGAGAGCTTATTTTTCGTTTGCGATTCAAAAACGGGATCTTTTACCTTCACCAAAATCGCGCCCACTACACCCTCTCGCACATCGACCCCTTGAAAGGCCCTCTTGGCGTACTCGCTCACTCCCTTTAAAATCCCCTCCTTAAAAGCAGAAAGATGCGTCCCCCCATCATTTGTGTACTGGCCATTGACAAAAGAAAAGTAGGACTCCCCATAACTCGATGTATGCAAAAACGCAAACTCAATGTGCTTTCCTCGATAATGCAGCGGCTCATACAAGCGATCCTCTTTCACCTCGCTATTGAGAAGATCGAGCAACCCTCCCTTAGACTGGATCACCTCCCCATTGAAGTGCAAAGACAACCCCACATTGAGATAGGCGTAATGCCAAAGCCTTTTGAGGATCAACTCCTTTTGAAAGGAAAACTTTTTAAACACGGCGCTATCGGGCGTAAATTGCACCCAAGTCCCATCTTCCTCTTTGGTTTTGCCCTTTTTCTTCTCTTGCATCTTCCCTTGGGCAAAATGCACCTCGATAAACTCCCCCTCCCGCACGCTTTTCACGGCAAATTGCGACGACAAAGCGTTCACCGCCTTCATCCCCACGCCATTTAAGCCCACGGAAAACTGGAACACATCATCATTGTATTTGGCGCCCGTGTTAATTTGGCTTACGCACTCAACCACCTTCCCAAGAGGAATTCCCCTCCCAAAATCGCGCACGACAACCGTCTTGTCCTTCAACTCGATGAGCACCTTCTTCCCATGCCCCATGATAAACTCATCGACCGCATTATCGATCGCCTCTTTGAGCATCACATAGATCCCATCATCTGGATGTGACCCATCCCCCAAACGACCGATGTACATCCCTGGGCGCAGGCGAATATGCTGCAGCGCATCCAAAGACTGCACTGCACTCTCATCGTATTTTTTTGCCATAATCACTTATCGTATATCAGTTTTTAGAAATTTCAGTATTCTAAAATGTTTACTCGATATATGCTCGCGGATTTCCTTTTGGTGACGCCATGCTTTGGAAAACCCTATTCATCCTCTGGAGACTGCCCCTCCTCTCTGCTGTATCAAGCGCTGCGATTGCTCTTGGCGCAACGGGGCAAGTGCTCTACCCCATCGACGCCAACATCAGAGGCTCCGAAATCATCAGCTCCTTTACCACCCTCTACCAAAGCACAGCGAAAAACACCACCAATTACCCCTACATCGCGCTCCAAACCACCCTCCCCAACTCCTCGCAATACACCACCTACAAAAGCATCTCCAACGGCATCATCTCCTACGTACAAAACATCGCCTCTACCCCCTACAACACCCTCGTTCTCGTCACCTACCTCCCTCCTCCCGCCTCAAAACAGCAATCGGTCCCGCAATACATCGTCCTCCCCGCAGAAAAAATGATCTCCTTGCTCTACTTCACCTATGCCACAGCACCGCTCAGCACAAACGCCTTCACCGCCTCCCCCATCTACGACACCATCCCCTTTTTCTCCGTCGACTCCACGCAAAGAGCCTCCGACATCGTCTCTGCGGTCAATCAACTCATGGGCGCGCCCTACAAAAACACATCGACCAACAGCCAAGTATGGGTGCAAACCACCCTCAATGGCCCCTTCAATCCCCCACTTCCCTCTCCCGGCCTCTTGCAAAACATCAAAAGCGTCTCCTACAACAACAGCCTCATCCAATTTACCTTTCAAACAACCCCCCAATCGGTCGTCCAAACCATTCTCGTAGCCCCTGAACAAGTGCAGCAAATTACTTACCTTCTCAAATATGGAGTGCCTTAGTAGTAAATTATTTTACATAACTTAATAATTCATATTAATTTACAGCAACATCGCAATCCGCTATCATAGTTAGCAAAAACGAACCACTTTGCACTATTATGGCAGGCCCAAATCCACTCTCGCAACAACCAGTCCCATTGACTGATGCAGAACTTGCAATGTTCTTTGGTATCCCCCCTGCACCCACCCCAGCACCGTCTAAAAAACAATCGACCCCTCCTTCTTTAGCAAGCAGATTGGCAAATCAAATTTTAAGCACCTTCACCTCCTCTGTAGTAGCCTTGCCAAAAAGCGTTTTTAAAGCTGGATTCACCCTAGTTGGGGCAGGAGCACGCGCGAGCCTCGATCTGGGAATGCAAGCCGCTCAAGCAGGCATCTCTTTAGCCCAAGATGCAGCAGAAGCGCTTCTCCCTCCCATTCAAGAAAAAGCCGCCATCCTCATCGCTCCACTACAAGAAAAGTGGAAAACAGCCTCAGCACCCGCTCTAGAGCGCGCCTCGGCCGCTTGGGCAAATCCCAAAGTGCGAACTGCCGCGTACACAACCGCCACCATCGGCACCTGTTATCTATTCCCTCAAATTCCTCGCACCGCCTTCCAGGTAGTAGGAGTGACAGCTGGCTTAGCTGCGGCCGCAGTGCAAGGCGTTTTCAATCTCTTTCGATCTACAGTACAGGCTGCACAAAGTGCGCCAGAAACTGCACAAAAAGCATTTAAGGCCACAACAGAAATCCTTAAGACAGCGGCAGACAAGA
>JAKAFF010000006.1:4308-17959 GCA_021818045.1 bacterium | reverse complement strand
CTATATACAAAATAGGGGATAGAAAGGCCTGCCAAAGAGGTTTGGATGGCGTAGCTCATCGCGCTTTTTGTGAAGCGCTCTTGTAGATCCGTTGCGTGTTGTAAAAGCCACTCTTGAATCCTTTTTGTATCAGAAAAGTTAGGACTATTTACAAAATCTGCAAAGAGGTCAAAGAGTTTAGCGCTGTTGTGGTAGAGTGCTTTCCCTCGCAAAGAAAAGGTAGGACGGCATAGATTGGGGTCTTGTTGCGTGACATGGAGTCCTAAAGTGGCATCAAATCCGCCGATATAAAGCTGTTGATAGGCAAGCGTTTCGGCATAGCTGCGATTTGCGCATCCAAGTTCGGGCAATAGTTTTGCAAGAAGTGAGAGGAGCGAAAGTTCTTCTTTTTTGAGGGAGGGGAGCTCAAAAATGAGGTCGGTGTAGAGAATTTGGTTGGTAAAGCAGCTGTGGTGTAAGACGCTGCCTCGATCGATGAGGGGCAGATCTTGGATATGCGGCGCCACATCTTTGAGTGTCACTTTGGGCAGACATTCGAGCGATTGATGCTCCACTTCCTCTTGGTAAGAGGCGAGACTGGCCGATTGTTTGAGGATTTGCTTTCTTGAAGCCTCGGATAGACCCGCTGCATATTGGGCAAGCCGCTTTTGTTCTTCCTCTAATTCCTGTTTTTCAAGCCCGGGATCGGGTTTGAATGTGAGGCGCACAAAGTGGGGGTTGTCTAGTAGGTATTTTCTAAGTATGTCGTTTAGATAGTTAGGATCTTCAAGCCGGGCGCGCAAATCGGCAAAGAGGCTGTGGATGAGAAGTCCATTTTTGGGTTCGCTGCCGTGTTGTTTGATCAAAATCGCGCGCATGAATAGGGTTAAGCCAAAAGGGACCCCTTCAGCGCCAATTTCTGTCCTTTGAAACTCGAGTTGATGCAAGGCCGCATCGATTTGTTGGCGAGTGGGTTGAAAATGCTGAATCGTTTGAAATAAAAGTGTTTGCAGCGCATCAGCACTTTGTTCCTCGCAGCCTTTGCAGACAATGGTCCATGGAATTTCGCTCATCTCTACATCTAAAGAGGAGTCGACTTGTGTACATAGACCCGATTGCAAAAGCGCCATTGTCAGTGGCGATGCGTCTGTGTCGGTGAGGATGCTTTCCAAAAGACTGAGCGCTAAGATTTCTCCTTGGTGCGCAATGGGCGCTGTCAAAAAGGCAAAGGCTACTTGCGTCTGTTTTTCGCAAGAGCTGTCTTGCGCGATTGGATATCGCTCTTGTGCGATGATAGGTGTAGAAAAGCGCGTTTGCAAGGGAAGCGGTGGAAGGGGGGTGATTTTCTTTACCCCTTTGAGCTCTTTTGAAAGGACATCGAGGTGTTTTTTGAGCGGGAGATTGCCATAAAAAAAGAAAAGACAGCGCGACGGGTGATAGAATTCTTGATGAAACTCCAACAATTCTTCATAAGATAAAGAGGGGATCTCTTTTGGATCTCCACCCGAATTGTACGCATAGGGTAAGTCGGGAAGCAGCCGTTTGGCGATCTGTTCCCAAAGGCGCGATTCAATCGAACTCATGGCGCCTTTCATCTCGTTGTATACCACTCCCTGATATTGCAAGGGGCCCTTTGGGTTTTTCGGGTCAACGAACTCGACTCGATGGCCCTCTTGGAGAAAGCTCACCTCTTTTAAATTTGGATGGAACACGGCATCGAGATAGACGTCTAGGAGGTTGTAGAAGTCTTTTTCCACTTGCGAGCTTGCCGGATAGCAGGTGAAGTCTTGGCCTGTGAGCGCATTCATGTAGGTATTCAAACTTCTGCGGGTCATGGCAAAAAAGGGGTCTTTCACCGGGAATTTTTGAGAGCCGCACAGGACAGTATGTTCCAAAATGTGTGCGACGCCATTGGAGCTTTGCGGCCATGTTTGAAAAGAGAGGCAAAACAGGTTTTCTAAATCATCATTGGCGATGTGCGTCACTCTTGCCCCTGTAGGCGTGTGAACAAGCTCGATGAGCGTTGCTTTCAACTCGTCTAGTGGAAGATATTCTGTGATGATAAATTCGCCGTAGACTTGACCTATAGCACTAAGCGGGGATTGCATTCTTTTGAGTATAGCGACTTAGCGCGATTTTTTGCTAGCAGCAAGCCTTGCGCACTCATTTGCCATATAATGGCACTCACCCAAAAGCAGGAGTAGGTTGTTGTGATCTTTGAGTAAAACAGAGGGGCTCGCTTTGCGTTTTACGTGTGTGTGAAACGTTTTCCAAGCGGCGTCCGCTTTTTTTTGTAAATCGCGGTAGGTGTTCCACAGCGCTGTCCGATTCGCTACCTTGGATGCAGACGTGGGTGCTTTCTTCGCTTTGCGAACGACTCGTTTGTGCTTTTTTTTGCGCGCGCGAACGGCCATGAGATCCTCCGAACTTATGATCTCATCTTATCAAATTATTTCTATAAAATTCAATAAAAACGCAAATTATTCATCTTGAAGTTGTTGGGATATTAATGTCGCTCTTACTGCGAGCTCATCTAATTCGATTTGATCCATTTGGATTTGAATGGTCAACTTGCTGTAGTGGGGATCTGAGCTGGGGAGGTCGTTGACGATTTCTTTCATGAGTGCAATGCGATGGCGCAGGAGATTTGCCTCTGCGAGGTTGGTGTCGTATTCTTGTTGCAGCAAGTCTTTGCGATTGGTGTTTGTAGAGTTGTCGGGTGGTGTATTAGGGGATAAGTTCATAGTGCTCTTGGAAAGTGTTTCTTTCTAGATTATCGATGTCTATCCAAGGGAAGTCAATAATTTTCTGTACGTAAAAGACGCCTTTTTTTAGGATCTTCGAGAAGGTTGCCTGAGATGGTTTGGGTAGCTTGAATATATGAATTGGAGATGATTATGCGTAAATGGACCTGTTTTTTGATGTGCTGCTGCTCTGCAGTGGCATTTGCCTCTGAAGTGAACTTTCCAGACAGCGAAGTGGCTGTTGCAACCCCTGATGCAGAGGAAGCTGGTGATGAGGCTCCTCAAAACGAAAAGTGCGGCTGCGGCAAGGGAAAAGGCGGCTAGTACACTTTAGCAAAAATTTTTCCGCCCCTGCTTGAGGGGCGGAAAAAAACATCCGTTTAATGCCAAGTCAAATTGGCGGATGATTGATATTCAGTCACCCTTGTTTCGAAAAAGTTCTTCTCTTTTCCAAGGTCGATCGTTTCGCTCATCCAAGGGAATGGGTTCTTCGATTTATAGATGGCTTTAAGGCCAATTCTTTCAAATCTTCGATCGGCGATATGTTGCGCATATTCGCGGAACATAGGCGCGGTCAATCCGAGAATCCCTTTGGGCAGGCAGTCCGCTGCATACTGGATCTCCAATTCTACGGCCTGTTGGATTTTGTCGACGATTTTTCTTTGAAATTCGGGCGACCAAAGCTCGGGATTTTCTTCTTTGATCCCGTTGATGAGGTCGATGCCAAAATTCAAATGGATGGTCTCATCGCGCAAGATGTATTGGAACTGCTCTCCGATTCCCACCATCTTATTTTGTCTTAAGAAGGACAAAATCATCGCAAAGCCGCTATAGAAGAAGAGCCCCTCCATGATGATGTAATAGCCGATCAGGTTTTCTAAAAACTTTTGAGCCCCTTCCGGCGTCTGTGTTGTGAAATGCGGATCGAGTACATCTTGAGTCAGCTGCATCTCGAACTTGTCTTTGTTGTGAATCGAGTTCACCTCGTTATACATGTTGAAGACTTCCCCATGATCGAGGGTCAGCGATTCCACGATGTATAAAAAGGCGTGCGTATGAATGGCCTCCTCAAAGGCTTGTCTTAAGAGGTATTGCCTTGCTTCTGGGTTGGTGACGTGGCGGAAGATGGCGAGCACAATGTTATTGGCCACCAAACTTTCCGCTGTCGAAAAGAAGCCCAAATTCCGCATGATTACATGTCTTTCATCTTCGCTTAAAGTATTGGATTTCCAAAGCTCGATGTCTTTTCCCATGGCAACTTCGCTGGGCATCCAGTGATTTGCACACCCGTTGAGGTAGTGTTCCCAGGCCCACTTGTACTTCAGGGGCATGAGCTGGTTTACGTCGACAGTGTGGCAGTTAATGAGCCGCTTTTCTGCGACTTTGATCCGTTTTTGTGGTGTCATAAGTGTCATAAATTCACTCTCCTATTGGCAGCTTTCGCAGCCCTCTCCTAAATTACAAGCTTTGGGTTTGTCTTCTGTTCTTTCGACAGCAATATTGCTAGAAGCTGATTTATTTTTCATCCAGCGAGGTTGGAGTCCTCGTTTATTGATGTCGATGGACGATTTTTCGATTTGGGTCGCGCCAAGCGTGCGCAGGTAGTAGTGTGTTTTGAGCCCTTTTTCCCAGCCAAGCATGTACATTTGGTGGATTTTTTTGCCGCTTGGTTCTGCAAGGTACAGGTTTAAGGATTGTCCCATATCGAGCCATTTTTGACGGCGGGCGGCCGATTCGATGAGCCACTCTGGTTCAATCTCGAATGCGGTTAAAAAGAGGTTGCGAATCTCTTCTGGGATCCGCTCGATTTCTCGAATGGAGCCATCAAAATATTTCAGGTCATCGACCATCTCTTCGTCCCAAAGGTTTACGCTTTTGAGTTTTTCGACGAGATAGGGGTTGACGACTGTGAATTCCCCAGAGAGATTCGATTTGACAAACAGGTGTTTATAAATCGGCTCATTAGAAGGAATGGTATTTGTAATGTTGGCAATCGTTGCAGTGGGTGCAATGGCCATGGTGTTGCAGTTGCGCATTCCATATTTTTTGACAGCTGCTCGCACAGGGGCCCAATTCATGTGACCTCCGCGATCGACATCCACTTTGACGCCCCTTTCTTGTTCTAAAAGATCGATGGTATCGATGGGCAAATAACCTCGATCCCATTTGGATCCTTTGTAACTATCATAGGTGCCCCGTTCTTGTGCAAGTTCTGTGGAGGCCAAGATGGCGTAGTAGGAGATCATCTCCATGCTCCGATCGGCAAATTCCACAGCCGCATGGCTTGCAAAGCTGATGTTTTGGATATAGAGCGCGTCTTGATAGCCCATGAGTCCAAGGCCGATCGGACGGTGGTGTTGGTTGGAATTTTTCGCCTCTGCTGTAGGATAGAAATTGATGTCGATGACGTTATCGAGCATCCGGATTGCGATGCGTATCGTTTCAGAGAGACGATTTTCATCGAGCCCTTTTTCATTGACATGCTTTGCAAGGTTGATGGAGCCGAGGTTGCACACAGCCGTTTCTTGCGCCGAAGTATTTAAGAGAATTTCGGTGCACAGATTAGAGGAGTGGACAACTCCTACGTGATCTTGCGGCGAGCGGATGTTGGATGGATCTTTGAAAGTAATCCAGGGGTGGCCTGTTTCAAAGAGCATGCTGAGCATTTTGCGCCAAAGCTGCAAAGCTTCTAGGCGTTTAAAGAGCTTGAGCTTGCCTTCATCGGCCATTTTTTCGTATTGGCAATACCTTTTTTCAAAGGCTGCGCCATATAGATCGTGTAGATCCGGTACATCGCTTGGGCTAAATAGCGTCCACGTCCCATTTTCGCGCACCCGCTTCATGAATAGATCTGGGATCCAGTTTGCCGTATTCATGTCGTGTGTGCGTCTTCTTTCATCGCCTGTGTTTTTGCGCAGTTCGAGAAAATCTTCGATGTCGAGGTGCCATGTTTCAAGATACGCACACATGGCCCCTTTGCGTTTTCCTCCATTGTGGGCAAGGCCGAGGGTGGTCATATAAGACTCATCGGCTTCCACTTCGAGATCGCAAACAAAGGGAGTTGGATCGATATTTTGCACGTCTACTACGCGGCTCCAGATAAATCCATCTGTAGCAAGCCAGTTGGGCGCATCGATTGTTTGGCAGCCAATGCGAGGCGTTGCTGGAATTTTTAGCGTATAGCCAGAGTTTAGATCTGAGGGGCGTTGACAGTTTACTGGTACTCCCAAACGCAAGCACTGATAGCGCACGCTTTCCGCAAGCGATAAAGAGACATCTTGCAAAGTGCACTCTACTTCACTTGTATCGAGGACTCCTTGCAAAAGTGCCATCGTATGGGATGGCGGCAAGTGGGCAAAACGCGGTGCAATTTGTTTATTATGATCTGCATCATACACATCTTCGTATTGGAAGGGGAATGCAGGCCCGTTTTCCACGAACTGTCCTGTCGTAGCATCTTGAACATTTGCTTGTTCAAGTGTCCAGCGAATCAGATGGCCATTTTCTTCACACTGCAGGCCCTGTTTTTGCAAATAGGCGCGGATCCATGGAAGATGCTGCGATGAGCCTTTGATTTCCCATTGCCCCTCTTGTGTTGCGTGGCCGCTTTTGAGCACATGACCATAAAATCTTGCATCATCTACGCTTAGATTTGAGGCGACGAGAGTTTCTTGTGGCACCACCTGCGCTACAAAGTCGCCCGGTTGTAAAGTTCCAGAATCGATCCAGCGCGCTTGTAAACTCCCCTTTGCAAGATGCTCGAGTATTTCTTCATGAGACAGATCAAGTGGGACTTTGGAAATCGCATAGATCGGGTGGGCGGAAGTGACGCGGACAGGCTCTAAGCTGTGCTGCGTATCGATGGCCACCATGGCCTCTTTTTGATTATAGACGAACGTGTTTGTGACTTCTCGGAACTTTCCGCTGATGCCTAGAACCAAATCTTGGCGGCGGATGTTAGAGATTGGTTGGATCCCCTTATTTGTAAACACTCTCGTGCTGGGATCAAAACACTGATTCACCGCAACGGCTGTGTCGTTGGCGACCTTTAAAAAGGGGATCACCCCTTGCGATGTGCCGTTTGTCCCTTTAATGCGGGCGCCTGTTGCGCGGACATTTGTCCAGTCATTGCCGATGCCGCCTGCCCATTTAGATAATTGCGCATCATCCGCAATCACTTTGAAAATGTGGTGCAAATCATCCATCACAGTGGATAGGTAGCAAGAACTGAGCTGTGAATGGGGCGTGCCCGAGTTAAAGAGCGTAGGCGTGCCTGAAGTGAAATAAAATTGCGACAGGACATTGTAAAATTCGATCGCTCTTTGGTTTTTTTTCTCTCCCTCTTTGATCGCCAATCCCATTGCGACGCGCATCCAGAAAATTTGGGGCGTTTCCAACCGTTTTTGCTCGCTGTGGATAAAGTAGCGATCGTAAAGCGTTTGCAATCCGAGATAGTTGAACAGATTATCCCGTTTGAGGTCCATTGCGCTTGCCAATTCATCTAAGTCAAAATCGAGAAGATCTGGGGATAATCTTTCTAGGGCAATCGCGTTTTTGATATACTTTTTGAAGTATTGCTTATGCGCTTTAGGCAAGGTCGACTCGGAAGCGGGTAGGCCGAGGGTTTCTCGATAGATCACATCGAGTAGCAGCCGAGATGCCACTTGAGAATAGGCAGGCTCTTTTTCGATTTTCGATTTGGCTGCAAAAATATTGGCCAGATCGACCTCTTGCTCTTTCATTCCGACATAATATTGCAAAATAGCGGTTTCCAAAAGCTCATCGACACTGACTAAAGGCTGTAGCCCGCGGCAAGCGTAGGAAAGCTTATTGCGCAGCATCGTCTCTGTAATGACCATCACGCTGCTATCGCTTGTGGCAATCTCAAACTGGCGCACCGGCGCATTTTCGTCGAAAGAGGGGGATGCGCTCTCTTGGTTTTGGGTTTTTTCCGCCCGATAGAGGATGTAGTGTTTGGCGACATCGAAGTATTTATCTGCCATCAGTTCTCGCTCGATCCGATCCTCGATCATATCGATATAAAGGACATCTCCCTTGGTCGCAAGTTCCGCCATCTCGCCCACAATCTTTTGTGTGAGGAGATTCACTGCCAAGATCGCCTCATCCGTCGTCTGCTCTTCGATATTGCGAGCTCTACGAAAGGCCCGTTCAATAGAAGAGGCGATTTTCATTGGATTGAAGCGCGCTGGAGTCGTCTTATCGCGGCGATAGATTTTTAAGTTTTGAACAGCGCCTTCCCTTTTGGCTTTGCGACTATCGCGGTAGATAATATAGTCCCGAGCTACATCGTGGTGTCCATTTTTCATCAAAGTCACTTCCACGACATCTTGGATCCCCTCGACCGTTAAACAAGCACCCTTAGAGGCGAGAGCGAGGAGCTGTTTAACGACCAAATCGGTGATTTGCTGGATGGCTTGTTGTAATTCAGAGTCCACCATGTTGGCTTTTTTTGTATCGCGAAAGGCAGCTTCAATAGCGCGTAAAATCCGCTCTCTATGAAAAGGGACGAGAGTCCCATTGCGCTTGACGACTGTGTATTGTTCCCCTTTTATGGCAAAGTTCTTCTTAGCCCCCCCTCCCGTTTGTTTGGGTTGAGGTTCTTCCAAAAATGATGCTGTTGTATCGTGGGTATTTTGTTTCTTCATAATCGCCTCTAACTATCGCTGTGTTTTATTATCAAAACCCCTTTCTAGGGTTCCTTTTTGCTTTGATTCATTTTGGCGTCGCCTACCAGATCTGGTAGAGCAACTCGCTTCTTACACACTATATATTGTAGTTTGTGGTTTCGTGTCCAGAAAAAAAGAATCATTTTGCGAATCATGCAGGAGTGGTGTAGCATGGGTGCATGAAGCGCGTTTATTTAGTTCCTAATATGATTACGGCGTTTGGGTTGGCGTGCGGTCTTTTTGTGATTTTCAAGATCAACATGTTAGAGCCTGGAAGTGGTGATTATGATGTAGTGAGAACCTCTGCAATTTTGCTTTTAGTTGCGGCTGTGGCGGATTTTATCGATGGGGCGCTGGCGCGGGCAATCCATGCGGAAAGTGAATTTGGTTTTGTCTTCGACTCTCTTGCGGATGCGGTGTCTTTTGGAGTTGCGCCATCTGTCTTGATGCTCAAAACGCTCTCTTTAGAGCAAGGGACGTTTCTCTCTTTTTTTGGGGCGGCAGGAGCGATGATTTTTTCTTTATGCGGCGTGTTGCGTTTGGTGCGCTTTAGTGTGAAAACGACGGAAGCGAAAGGCAATCACGAGCTGCAAGTTGCGCAAAAGCACAATTTTACTGGATTGCCCATTCCGGCAGCAGCGGCTGCGGCTGTTTCTGCAAATCTCGTCTTTTTATCGCCTTTCATTCAGCAATGGATCGTGATTTCTCACGTGAATCGGGCCGTGATTTTGGCGAGCATTATGATTTTGTTAGGGTATTTGATGGTGTGCCGCTTAAAGTTTCCAAGTCTTAAGCTGCTCCATTTTCGCATCCCCTCATTTCATCTAGCGTTTTTGACTGTGATTTTAGCTGTTTTTGTTTTGTATGGGGTTTTGTACTTCTTTGCTGAGGTGCTTGCATTTATGGCTTGGAGTTATATTGTGTTGGCCATGGTTTTGTCTATTATCCGGCTTGTAGCTGGCAAAAAGTCGAAAACACTGGAAGATTTTGAACCTGAACCGGACGATTTTGAAAATGGATCATGAATTCCTACTTATCCTGATCATCCTTGGAATCTTGGGTTTAGTTTGGTTTTGGACGCAAAAGCGCATGAAGGCGATGCAAAAGCAGATGCAAGATGTATTTAAGTCGCTCTCGTTTGACGTGCTCGAGAAAAATGGGCGCCAGTTTTTACAGCTTGCAGATGCCACATTTCAGCCCTTCAAGGATTCGATCCAGCAAATCAATCAACATCAAAGAGATTTAGAGACGCGCCGCGAAGGGGCCTATGCGGCGCTGACTCAGCAGATCAATGGCCTGATTTCCTCAGAGAGGCTTTTGCGTCAAGAAACAGCGCGGCTTGTGCAGTCTTTGCGCTCTTCGCAATCGCGAGGATCTTGGGGCGAAGTACAGCTCAAGCGCGTCGTGGAGCTCGCAGGTCTTGTCAACCACTGTGATTTTTATGAACAAAAGACTTTCGAAGGGGAGTCGCGTCTCATGCGGCCCGATTTGGTCATTCGGCTGCCGGGTCAGTGTCAAATTGCAGTGGATGCAAAAACCCCTCTTGCGGCCTACCTAGAGGCAGCTGAAATCAATGATGAAGCTGTCTACAAGAAGAAGATGGTAGAGCATGCGAGCGCTTTGCGCAAGCACGTCAAAGATTTGTCGGCAAAAGAGTATTGGCGGCAATTTGAGCGCGCCCCTGAATATGTGATCTTATTTCTTCCTGCGGAATCGTTTTTTAGCGCAGCGCTGCAAGCAGACCCCTCGCTCATCGAGCTTGGCGCTGATCAAAACATCATCATCGCAACTCCCACTACTCTGATCGCTATCCTAAGGGCTGTTGCACACAGCTGGAAGCAAGATCGTCTATCCAAAGATGCTCATGCAATGTCCCGTTTAGGACAAGAGCTTTATGAAAGGGTACAAATCCTCATTGACCATTGGAATCGCCTCGGCCGGTCGCTGAACGCTTCTATTGATTCCTATAATCAAAGCACGGCGTCTTTAGAGACGCGCGTGTTAGTCTCTGCACGCAAGCTGAAGGAAGCAGGATCTTTAAGTAAAGATTTATCTGAGATAAGCCCTATAGAAAAGCAGGCGCGCGAGCTCCATCCACTGGGAGATCAGACTGTTTCTTAAAGCCTGATTGTTGCAACTACCTCATTTGTGTATACAGTTCCTGAATGAAGATTTCTTCTGCGTGCCCGAGCTCGTGCCTGCGCTCGGAAAATCAATTCTTAAAATTGTTTGTGTATGTTATATATTTATTGTAATTGTTTTTGTTAATTTCGATTTAATGTATAATTACTTTAAAAATATAGTATATAGGTATTGGCATGTCAGTAACGAGTTATCAGGAACAAGTCAGGCGACTTCAGAACAAGATTGAGGAACTTTTTCCTATATCCCCCGAATTATCTTTTGCAGCAACACGAGAAGCGGCGCTGAAGCGCATATTTTTGGAAACTGTGCTCACACCTCAAACTGCAGCCTTGGGAGCCGAATCTTTGGTCTTGGGGAACCATCTCGTCTCGAGACCACAGCTTCCTTTACAAAAGTGGTTTAGCCCTGTAACAGGGGTCAGCGATGCTTTGCATCGTCGCGTTGTTAATTCGTTCCAAACGAAATTGGTGCAAGCAGCACAGCGACAGCCAAGGATGGAAGAGTCTATTGCTGTGGCCGCATTACTCCCTCGGCTGCAAGCAACGAAGTATGTGAGTGAAGTAGTGAATCAGTTTATAGCAGGGGGGCGTACTCGAGAAGCATACAATGTTGTGATTCATTCAGGACTGTTTTCCGGGGACGAACAGGATCAGGTATTGCGTAGAATTTGTAATGCTTTAGCACGGGACCCTTTATGTGATTGGAGCGGTTTGCTAGTCGCTCGACGAATTGCTGACAGGCAAATGCGAACAAATGCCGTGTGGTCTATTTTAGAGCGTGCTATTTTAGCGCGTCGTCCACTTGGAAAGGAATTCGTAGAGCCGTGTCTAGTCGTTTGGCGTGGCATGAACCCAGATGAGCGACGAACCATTGTGCGACGCGCTCGCGATCTAGCATTGCAAATGGATCCATCAGACTTACACAATGCAACGCAGATAGCATTTGTGTGCCGTTTCTGTGACCCTGATCTGCATGCAGAGATCTTAGCTCCAGTGATGCAAGAGGCGTTGCGTTTGAAGAATTACGAGGCAGTCGCCCTTGCAGCTATGGATTTGGACCCCGATTGCCCAAATACCGCTGCAATTTTGCAACGAACTCTTAGAGCATTATTAGTTGGTGCAAAAGATCAAATCATTCACGATGCTGCAGAAGAGGGGTCTATCGATTGGGAGAAGCGTCTAATGCCGCGATTTTTAGCTGCAGTGGCTATTGCGAGACTGTTCCCAGATGGAAATGAATCACAAAGAAGAGCTATGCAATGCATTTTGGAGCAAGTTCCTAGTCAAGCGGAGCTACCTGAGGATCATCCACATTTCGCAGCAATTGTGGCTTTGCGCCAAACTGTGGAACGTTTGAGGGGATAGCCTCTTGTTTAAGATTGCGGATCCATTCATCTGGCAGGCCCGCCATGCGGCGAGGCTCCTCCATTAACACAAAACCCTTAGCCCTTTTGGGGGGTAAATCGGGGGCCAAATTTGCGATCCACGTATCCCAAGGTCCTTTTTCTGTAGTAAAGTTATTCAGCCAGCGGTATCCGAATGAAACATGGCGAATTTCGTCTTGTAGGATTTTTCCCATGAGCTGAGAGCTCGACTCATCTCCAAAAGAGGCAAAGGATTTGCCGTAAAGCGTGGCAAAGTCGAGGTTTGCCATTTCAAATGTAAGGCTCATCACGCTCACATAACGCGTAGGGGAGGTGAGATGTGGAACGTGATTCCAAAAATGGCGAAATAGGGGAAGATCCCCAAAGTGCACTCCCATCTCCTCCATGCGCCGCATGTACATCCTGACATGCTCTTGCTCTTCTTGCAGGGTATGGGCGATCCCTTTGCGAAACGATTTAGGGGCGTCGGGAAAAGCGAGCAGGGCATAAGCCATGATCTCGACTGCTAAAAGTTCGTGGCCGGCGAATCGATGTAGGCAAATGGCCCGATTTTCCTCTTTTTTGAGATCTTGGAAAGGGGGGAGTTTTTGTTGTTTCGTCCGCTTATGAAACCCCATGCCGGGTGGCCGCGCGGGCTCATCTATGATGACGGGCGCTCCTGGCATTTCATCGGTGAGCACATGAGGGCAAAGCAGCTTCTCTTCCAATACATTTGCCGAAAGAATGCGCAGCGCCCACTCCCGCAATTCCATTTGCGGTTCAGTCATGAGCTCCACATTCAATGCTAAATACAAAATAGGCGGGGAATGCGAAGTGGTGATTGGGCCGAGGCGAGGCCATGATGGTGACGGTTTGCCCTGCATATTGGGCGAGATTCACCTGTGTGCTATAGAGATAGGCGAGGGGAACTTCGTTTTGGCCTCTGAGCAGATAATCGCCTGGTTTGTTTCTCACATCATAAGTGTAGGGCTCAATGGTGCCGATGATGACAGAGGCATTTGCTTTTTGCTCTGAGTAGTAATCATCGAGTGTTTTTCCTGAGTGAAAAGCCGCCCAGCTCAGATACAAAGACTCTTCCATCGTATCCCAAAAAGAGCCCTCCTCTTTTTTTGCGGCTTTGCTCCAAAGCGAAGGATCGATCTTTGCAGTTGCGTTGGGAAGAAGTTCGGAGCGCTCGGATGCGTGTTTTGCGAGCAGCTCTTGTTTGGCCGTAGGGGAGAGTTCTGAAGTAGCTTCGAGGAACGCGATTTTCTTATTGAGGAATGTCTCTTTTAATAAGGCAAGACCCTCTTTGGCCTGTGTACAGGCGGAAGGGAAATCGGCGAAATTGCGCAAAATGGTTTGAAATTGCTCAATGGCATGTTGCGGCGCCATCTCTTCGTACGATTTTTTGCACTCAGCTTCGGCATTGAGATAGGCAGAGGCCAAAAGGTCTGTGACTTGTGCTTTTCTCTTTTCCATATTGGCGAGATATTCAGGTCCGCCGGCTTGAGTGACAAACTCTTTGCTGACAAAGAAGTGGGTGCCTTTAGGAGGTGCGATTTCCAACCATTTGTGATTGATGGGGCAGACAGTTCCGTTCACATGTTCGCCTGCTTGCAACTGACCTACGATGGGGGCATCGTTATGCGGCTCTAAGCGCACATTGACTCGATTGGCCTCTACTACGTTGTCTAAGATGTAGCTGCGAAACACATAGGCTTTGGTCCCTT
>JAKAFF010000006.1:0-4298 GCA_021818045.1 bacterium | reverse complement strand
CGATCTTTAGAAAATCTCCCTCTTCTCCTACAATCAGAAGCAAATCGCCCTTACTCATTTGCCTTACGATGGGGCTTTCTAGATCAGCCTTTGCGCGCACGCGCACTTTATTTGCTGTGACTTTGCCTGTATATGGTTTGAACTTTTCTTTCGCGGCGACTGTAGTTTTTGCGGGAGCGGGTGGAGCTGCAAAAGCAGATGCAATGAAGAGAGAACAAAGACAAATAGAACGTAGCAACATATACACGACTCCAAAAAGACCTTAAAGGAGATGGTAGTCGTTTTCTATTTTAACACCAACAAATTTTATACACAAATGAGTCCAAAAGTTGGTTTTGGGCGCCGCTTTAGCGCAGCCGAAAATCCAACTTTTGAACTCATTTGTGTATATGTGCCTTAGTGCAAAAGGGCGTTGCGGATGTGCTCGCAAGTATTAGAACCGCAAGTGCAAGAGACTGGAGTTCCCAAGTATACATCGTAGTACTCGCTTGGATCAAGGCGGCTTGTGACGCGGTATACTTTCTCTTTGGTTTGTTCGATATCCCAATCGCAAAATTTCAGTTCTGCATCCTGCACTACCTCTTCTGTAGGCGCGCTTGCTTGCGACGAGATCGCTCGCACGATCTGGCAATGAAGGCAATTGCAGTTTTCTTGCGCTTCAAAAGGGATCTCATCTAAATGGAATGCCCGCGTAATTTCCGTAATCTTTTTAAGTACATCGGGCGGAATGGGAGGAAGGTTGGCCTGCTCTAGATTGTGCTGCATTGCAAAGCCGAAAGAGTCGATCGGGCCATCTGCCTTTAGAGGAAGCGTAAAGGAGAGTGGCCCCTCGATAAAAGAAGACTCTTTTGCGCTTTGGCTATCGCTTTCAGCAAAGCTTGCGTGGGCCTCGAAAATCGCATCGATCGTCGCTTTGCTAAGACTTGGCACCTCAATCTGAACATGGGTGTGCAAAATCACTACGAGGGTAAATAAATCTTTATCAGCTTTTACATGAAGAGATGAGACGTCTTTCCAAGTTGTTGATATATAAGGAGGTATGCTTAGTATGGCCGATGTGATTTTCATAAAATCTGCCCTCTTAAATATCCTTCATTATAGGGGATCTGCATCGAGATGTCAAGAGCATTTTGGCAGTCCTTTGTTTTGAGTGCTTATTTATGTTCTATCTCTCTTATTATTAGTTTATTGTAAAAATTCCCTTGCTTTCGTGAAGGGGAAGTCCTATAAGAGAAAATTTTGGAGGTCAAGGGGAGGTATGGCAGATCTTGCAAGGCTTAGAGGGTGTCTTCAAATCAACAGAAGCTCACTGTGAAGGCACTCTCTTATAAAAACAATGCAATCCATAGTAATAGAGGTGTCTGATGATAGTGGCTCAAAAGCCGAATCGAAAAAACGAATCGAAAGTGTCAGAGGAAAAAAAAGTGTCTCGAAAAACGTTTGTGATTGATACGAATGTTCTGATTCATGATCCCAGTGCGATCCGCAGTTTTAAGGATAATGACGTTGTGATTCCCCTTTCTGTTTTAGAGGAGTTAGATGGACTCAAGCGCTATACGGATGAGACGGGAAAAAACGCCCGGGAAGTGATCCGTTATATCGACTCGCTCAAGGCGGAAAAAGTGGGTGATTTGCACATGGGTGTTGTGATCCCTGAGGGGCCGAAGGTGAAGATTTTGCTCAATGTGCGATCGGAGAGAGTAGAGGGGTTTCCGCTTCCTTTAGATCGGAGCAGCAATCGATTTTTGCTTTCCGCCTACCTGTTGAAAGGGAAGGGGGAGGCGGTAGTCATTGTTTCCAAGGATTTTGTCACCCGCGTGAAAGCGGAGGCGATGGAGCTGGAGTCGGAAGACTACGAGAATTTGAAGACCTCTTATGAGGAAATTTACAAGGGATTGCGCAAAATTGATGTGCAAAAGCGCGATATTGATCTGTTTTACAAAGAGGGGACGACGCCTACTGCCGAAGGAGGCTTTCGGCCGAATGAGTATGCACTGCTCTCTTCTCCAGAAAATTCTTCTGCAGTATGCAAGTTTAATGAAAAGTCGAAAAAGCTAGAGCCGCTTTTACAGATCAACAAAGCGATTTGGGGGATCCAGCCTCTAAATATTGAGCAGCGCTGCGCTATTGACCTTTTATTGCGCGACGATATTCATCTTGTGACCTTGATTGGGCCTGCAGGTACGGGTAAGACGCTTCTTGCTTTGGCATGCGGGATGAGGAAGGTGTTTGATGAGAATGTCTATTCTAGGATTTTGATTTCAAGACCCATCGTGCCGCTGGGCAAAGATATCGGATATCTTCCAGGGACGAAAGAGGAGAAGCTCTATCATTGGATGCAGCCGATTTACGACAATTTGGAGTTTCTTTGCTCTTCGACGAGCGGGGAGGGCAATGGGCCTGCGACTTTAGAGTTTATCATGGAGAGCAAGAAAATTGAGATGGAGGCGGTTACCTACATTCGAGGACGATCGCTGCCCAAGGTCTACATGATCATCGACGAGGCGCAAAACCTCACACCCCATGAAGTGAAGACGATCATTTCTCGCGCAGGGAAAGGGACCAAAGTGATCTTGACGGGGGATGCAACCCAAATCGACAATCCCTATCTAGATAAAGACTCCAATGGGTTGACCTATGTGGTCAATCGGTTCAAGCATCACAAGATCTATGGGCACATGCTGCTCGATCGTACTGAGCGCTCTGAATTGGCATCTATTGCAGCAGACTTGCTGTGATCCAAAAAGAAAGAGGCCGAAGTGAACGACTTCGGCCTCTTTTTTCTATCAAAAAGATAGGAGAGGTTAGCCTTTGCGGATGTGTTTATTCAAGGCGCTAGACATTTTGAGCATATCGATAGCTCTTCCGCCTAATACCTCTGCCAATTTTTTATCGGGGTTGATCATCCGGCGATTTTTTGCATCTTGCAGTTTTTTAGCTTTAATGTAGTCCCATACTTTTTTGACTACTTGGGGGCGGGTTGCTTTTTTGCTTCCTACGATTTCTGCAAGTTCTGCGGAAAGGACGTAGTTCAATTGAGTGAGAGGGGACTTTCTTTTTGTTTTTTTTCTAGGAGCTTTCTTCGCTTTGGTTTTTCTTTTTCTTGTCACAGCCATAAATTTTTCCTTCTTTTGCGCCGATTAGGAAGATTACATTTCCAAATCTTCTAATATTTGGTGTAAATTCTTTTTTTAATTCGCGCAAGAAATTTTTTAGGAAAGCTGGGCCGAAATATGTCCAGTGTGACAGTATTTACCCTTGGTCGGGGGCTTCAAGTCCGGCAGGCGCGGGCGGCCGAAAAGCGGCTTCATTGAGATCTGCAGGAAAGGAGCCTCCTTGCGTTACCCAATTCATTAAGAGGAGGGCGATGCCAGGATTGTTGACACGGCCTCCTACTTCCCTGCACGTCTCCATCCAGCTTGTGGCTAAGCGTCGTCTTCCAGTCATCGCTTCTACTGCGAAGATTGCGGCTTTGCTTGCGGATTCGGCAGCTTGGCTGTGTAGAGCGGCTTCTTGAGCACTTGCGAGTGCAGGCGCTGCTGCATTTTGGGCGAGTTGAGCGGCTAATTGCGCTTCTGCGAGTGTTGCTGCGGCTTGCATTGAGCGAAGCTGCAATGCAGGTGCGAGCTTTGCCAAGTTCTCTGCTGCAGTCGGAATTTTTTTCCAAAACCTTTGTAAGTACATTTGGGCAGCTGTTGCGGCGCCAGCGATTCCTAAGGCGAGAGGCGACGTAGCCCCTGCAAGGGCTAGCTGTATTCCCACAACAGCGTATGTGGAGGCGGTCACTTTTTGAACGAATTGTGAAGCAGTATCTTTCCAGTGGGCTGTTTGCAGCCAGTTGGATAAACCGCTTGCTAAAAGGGTGATTACAGGCAATGCCACGCCCGCGGTAATTTGTGCTGCCCGAGAAGAGTCGGGTATTATGAATTTACCCACCCATTCGGTAGCTGTAGCTATTGTGCTTGCGCGATCAACGACAGCGCTTCCTACTGGGGATACAAATGCAAGGGCCCCTTCGGCCATTTGTGCTGTGCGATTTAAGGCGTTTGGGGCCGCCTCGAAGAGCGCTGTCGCTGCATGAAGGACGGCTGTTGTAGCTTGCAGGCTCGCCGCAGTCACTCCAACTGCTGCGCCGCTCACAGCTCCGGCAGCGCCAGTTGCTGCCTGGACTGTGTCTGCCGCTGTCTTAAGGATTTCTGTTGTGGCCTTAAATGCTTTTTGTGCAGTTTCTGGCGCACTTTGTGCAGCCTGTACTGTAGATCGAAAGAGATTGAAAACGCCTTGCACTGCGGCCGCAG
>JAKAFF010000146.1 GCA_021818045.1 bacterium | reverse complement strand
TCGGCTTCTTTTATACTCATCCATTTCTCCAAAGTTTTCCCCCCTTCCAATCGGTTAGAGGTGACATTTTAACTTTGGCGGACTGGTGACATTACAACTTTGGCCTTACATTTTTCAAAACCCTTCTTTTCAAAAAGGGCGCAACTTTGTAGACTCTGTGGGCTTTTTGGGGGCGTATGGCTGTTGGTTTACGACCAAAAGTTGAAAGTGTTGGGCTGGAGGCATTTTTACGTCGTCGAACAAAGATCGAAGCGCCTTTGCTATCAAGGGCCACCCAGAGGCTGCTCGCTTGTGTGCGGCAAATCTTGCTGCAGCCAACGCCCACGGTGGTGCATCCTATAGAGCCATCAGATCGATATTTGTTGGTGGGACAAGATCACCGCGCTCCTGATCAATTCCGATTTGTAGTCGTGACTTCCCCTCAAGATCATCATGGGCATAGCGGCTCTTGTGTGGCTCCGCGATTGGGCTTTGATGTATTGCGAGGCCGCGAAGTTTTTGTTGCAGAGTCACTACAAGACGAGGGTTTCGTGGGTAATGGACCCGTCGATCGCAATTTACAGATCTTATCTGCCCTGCAACAAAAAAAGGTTCGAGTCCCTCAATTAGATTGTTCTATTTGGGCGTCCAACGAAAAAGCTTTTATTGTACAAGAACATTTTACCGAGGGGGATTTAGCCCGTTTTATTGTTCGCGTGCAATTGGGGGAAAAAGAAAAATGGGCCATTGCAGTGGCGGTTTTGGAGCTGCTTTCAAAAATGCATGATCTGGGCGTGTTCCATTTAGATGTGAAGCTTTCCAACTTTCTTGTAACGGTTCGAGACGGTCAGTTAGAAATTGCCATCAGTGACTTTGGTTGTTCGACGCGCCAAGGGGACCCTATCGTCGTGTTAGATTGGGGAAGTTGCTCTTATAATCCACCAGAAAGAGTTGCAGCAGTGCTCAATTTTCGCAAAACCAAAACAGATCCGGTGGATCATGGAAGCTTGCAAGAATGTAGCCATCTCTCGAGTACGTTCAACGAGAAATCTGATGTGTTTCAGGCAGGACTGTTGGTATGGGAAATGTTTGGCGGCAATATAGGAGGTTTAGCGCAAAAAACACTTAAAGAACAAGATCGCATATATCGCACTCAAACCAGATGGAATTGTTTCAGTTTCCCTCCTTGTGCTTTGAAAGATCCAAGAGCCCAGGCTGGTTTACGGCAGCTTTTAAAAAAAATGATGTGCTTTGACCCCGATTTGCGCTGCAACATGGCTGAGGCTCTTGCAGATGCTCGAGAGTGTTTAGCGATGACAAGCCGGATGCAGATCAATACGCCAGTTGCTACAAATGGGACAGCAGAGCAAACACAACGAATACAAGCATTTTTCCGTATATACACGGTGGCTGAAGCTGTTAGCGATGAGGCTATTCAAAAAATGTTTCGACAGATCGCTTATCGATGGGAAAAGATTCGAGACAATCCGGTTGCATGGAATACGAAATTTGGAAAAACAGAGGGGTTTCCTCGCTCTGTAGTGGTAGCGCCTGGATTAGATCATCGTCTCCATGCGTTGATCTTGACTAGCAAGAAAGCGGGTGATCCGAAAAAGGTGGCTTTTTTGTTGCCAGAGGGGAGGGTGTGCGTCCTTGAATGTGGCAGAAAGAGGTCTTTGCAAGAGAAATTTAGTGCATCTGTTTCGATGTCTGAAGGGTTAGATTCATCTGTCGCATGTTCTCCGTTGATGTTTTGGGGATTGCCAGGGCGTTATGGGCGCGATAAATTTTATCTGCTACACCCATTTACCCCCCATGAAACGCTGGATCGCGTGTTGGCTCGGGACGGGTCCCAAATGAGTGAAGAGCGAAGGTGGCAGATCACTGTAGAGCTGTTGAGGATTTTAAAAGATCTAGAAGCCCGCCACCTGGCGCATTTAAATCTGCAAGCTTCCAAGGTTGTCGTAAAGCAAGATGCAGGAACAAGGGGCTTGCAGCTAGCGCATTTTGATTGGGCAAAGTCGCATGGTATGCCGCCCAACACAGCTATTCAATGGAGCGCGTATTCGTTAGCTCCCCCAGAGCGCATTGCTGCAGTATTGCAAGGACAGCGATTTCTTTTACCGCAAGGGCTCCTTTCCAAGGAGCAGTTGCTTCACTGCGCACAAATGATGGATCGGTTGTCCAGTGACGAAGAGAGGATCGACTATTTACAGCAAACATATCCTGATACTTTTCGGCCCAACATCGTTCCAACGGGGCAAGAGATAACGGAGTTTATAGAGGCCTTAAACAATTCCTGTTCGCCTAAAGGGGATCTTTTTCAAGCAGCTTTTGTGATTATGCAAATTCATGGCCATTTTATGAAATTGCCAAAAACTGTTGCGGCTCGAAGCGAGTACTACAAGAACCCCCGATGGTGGCAATGGGAGGGCGGGGATTATGAAGCGCCGGCATCCGACGGGTTGTCTCGTCTTTTGGAGGGGATCTGTTATCCTGTTCCTGAGCAACGCTGGACAGCAGAAAGAGCTCATCGATTCGCAACGGGTATTTTGCAAACGATACAAGGAGAGGTAGCATGATTCGGACTGCTGATTGGCAAAGGTTTGTCGATGGTGTGGGATGGTTTTTTGCTAATTATACAGACATTGCAAAGCGGAGGCGAGAAAGTTCTGCAGTAAGTGTTGTGCACGCCGTAGATGAAGCTCTTCGAGGTCGCTTACCAGCTCTGTTGCAAGAGGAGCGTTATGTGCTTATCGCGCCAGATCCCTCTTCTTCTTTGAGGGGAAGAGCTTTTATATTGACGGATCGGGAAGATGTGGACCCACAAAGCGGAACTCACATGGTGGGCCAAATAGCTTATGATATTTTTAAACAAAACGTATGTTTTGTGACATACGGACAGCAAGCAGATCTGTCTTCGGGCTCAGAAGGGATTTTAGAGCGCGGACTTGCGATTTTGCAGCAGTTGCAACACGCAGAAGGGGTGCGAGTGCCAAACCTTGAGTGTTCTATTCGCGCTCTTAAGAAGCGGGATTGGGTGGTGCAAGAATATTTTTCTGAAGGGAGCTTGGCTAATTTTTTGAGTCGAACTCCTTATTTGACAAGTGTTGAAAAATGGTGGCTTGTAGTAGAAGTGCTCAAGCAATTGAAAGTTCTTCATGAAAAGGGCGTATGGCATTTAGATGTGAAGACAGACAATTTTCTGGTGACTGTTGAAAAAGAGGGTCGTCTTGCTGTAGCTGTCTCGGATTTTGGGTGTTCTAAGACACAAGAGAGAGAAGTTTTGGATGTGCACTGGCACTCATGTCCGCATATAGCTCCAGAGATTGTCCTGCACTCTCCAGAGATGCAAGGAGCCCCTTTTCCTTTTTCTGATAAATCAGATGTATTTCAAGCAGGGTTGGTCGTGTATGGTATCTTTTTTGGGCCATGGCCAGAGTTTCGTAAAAGCTTCGAGGAGCGAGTCGCTTCTTATAGACAAGGCGCCGAATGGAATCGCGATCTGCTGAAGGATGTTTCTGACACATCGCTACGAGCGCTTTTAGAAAAAATGTTGCGCGTGGACCCCAATCAGCGTTGTAGTATGGAAGAGGCGCTGCGCGATGCACAAAGCTCGTTAGCAGGCTTGTCGGATCGTCAAACGATTGCACGCTGTGCAGAGTTAGAGGCGCTGACTGTTGCACAAAGCGATGCGGTTGTATCCTTTTTGCAGAGGCATACTCGTATTGCTACTATAGATTCTACAAAGATTGCTCACTTATTTCAGCGCATATCTTCAGCATTCA
>JAKAFF010000145.1 GCA_021818045.1 bacterium | reverse complement strand
CGCCTCCTATCCAAGCTCCCCCTCCTCCCCCTATCGCAGAGCCCCCACAGCCGCTTACCCCCTTGCCGACGATTTCGAAAACACCTCCTCCGCGCACCTTTGAAAAAAGCGATCCCTCAAATCTCTCATCGATCAAAAAAATCTTGTCCAAAACATCTCCCGAGCTTGCCCTCATCGATGAGATCCCAAGTGATGCATTTGCCAAACAGCTCTCCCAAAGATGGAAGACGAAAAACCAATCGGCCCCCATCTCCATTTTGGTCTATCAAGAGCCCCCCGAACAAAGGGCCTTGCTAGAACAGATTGCAAAAGCCTTGGACGTCTATTTTGGTCCTGCCAAAATCGTCTCTGCAGAGTCCATTGAAAAAGAAAAACAGTGGGAAAGCTTTCTCAATGTCCCCGAATTGAAATGGATCATTGTATGCGATTACACGCTATGGCAACTCCATCATCTCATGCAGCACTATAAAGAAATCCCCGTGCAAGGGGTGCGCAACTTACATCACACCCCCGTCTTCCTCTTGCCCGACTTGTCTCTTTACCTCAAAGATCCCCTCCTCAAACGCTCCCTATGGAAAGCCTTGTGTCAGAAATTTTCGTAGAGGTGCTGCTCGATCAAAACTTATCTAAGGCGCTAGATTACGCAGTCCCGCAAGCGCTTGCACACCTCATCCAAGTGGGTATGCGAGTCGAAGTGCCCTTAAAATCTAGTGTAAAAAAAGGGACCATTGCGCAAATCAAATCGACAAGCAATTGGCCGAACCCCAAACCCATCTTCCAGCTCCTCTCTTCAACCCCCGAAATCTCCGATACGCTCTGGAAACTGGCCCATTGGATGTCTCACTACTACTGCACCCCCTTACAAAGGGTGCTCAAATGCTTCATCCCCGTGAACATTCGCAAAAAAGTACAACAAAAAACGCAAATTCTTTTAAAACTCAAACAAACGCACGATGCATCCATCCTTGCCATTACCCAATTGAGGGGCCGATTTCCCTTGCAAGCAGATCTTTTAGATCGCGTATTGCAACATCCAAAAGGAGTCCTTTTCACAGAGCTTAATGCATCGCGGAGCACAGTCGCAGCGCTTGTGAAAAAAAACCTACTCGTCGTAGAAAAAATTACCTCCTCAGGACTGGAAGAAGAAGAATTTTTCGCAACCCAGCCAAAAACGCTCAACACAGAACAGACTCGCACCTTAAGCGCGATTCAAAGTTCGATTCAGGCACGTCAATTTGCGGCCCACCTCATTTATGGCGTGACAGGAAGCGGCAAAACTGAGATCTACATGCAAGCCATCCAAACGGCTTTGGACCAAAATCAATCGGCCATCATGCTCGTCCCCGAAATTTCGCTCACCTCTCAAACCATCGAACGATTTCGGGCCCGTTTTGCTCAAAAAATTGCCGTGCTGCACCACCGGCGAAGCCTCGGAGAAAGAAGCACCGCCTGGGAAGAGCTTAGAAAAGGAGAGACCAAACTTGTCATTGGAGCCCGCTCTGCTCTTTTTTGCCCAGCGCAAAACTTGGGGCTCATCATCGTCGATGAAGAGCACGACAGCTCCTATAAACAATCCGATGAGATGCCCTGCTACCAAGGAAGAGATGTCGCCGTCATGCGCGCGCATCTAGAGCATTGCCCCATCATTCTCGCAAGCGCGACCCCCTCAATTGAATCGCGCTACAACGCACAAATCGGCAAATACCAACTCCACACGCTCGAAGCCCGCGCTACATCTGCACAGCTTCCCACCGTAACAATTATCGACATGGCGCAAGCGTTAGAAAGAAACAAAGGCTTTACCCATTTTTCTGACGAATTGGCCAGGGCCATCCAAAAACGGATCGAAACCGGAGAACAGGCGCTCCTTTTTCTCAACCGGCGCGGCTATCATAGAATGCAGATCTGTCAAAGTTGCCACTCTCCCATCAAGTGCCCCCACTGCGATTTATCCCTTGCATTTCATCGAGAGGCAAACTCCTTGCAGTGCCATTTGTGCGGCCATGAGCAACCCCTCGCACGTCATTGTCCCCATTGCCACGCCAACGAATCGCTCCAATTTAAAGGATTTGGCACCGAACACGTCGAAAGAGCTCTACATGCGCTCTTTCCAAACATCCGCACACTACGCATGGACAAAGATACAACGACGAAAAAAGAGAGTCATGAGGAAATTTTTCAACAATTTCGGGCGCACAAAGCGGATGTATTAATTGGCACTCAAATGATCGCAAAAGGCTTTCACTTCCCCTCCGTCACACTCGTCGGCATCCTCAATCCAGATGCAACCCTTGCGATCCCCGATTTTCGCGCCCCTGAACAACTCTTTCAGCTCTTAACCCAGGTAGCGGGCAGAGCAGGAAGAGCGGAACTTGCAGGAGAGGTCATCATTCAAACTTTTTCGCCCCATCACCCGCTCCTTGCCATGGCAGCCGCGCAAGACTACCCCGCCTTCTACAACCAGGCCCTTGAAGAGCGGCGCCTCTTCAAATACCCCCCATTTTCCCACCTCATCAAGTTGGTCTTTTCTGCACCCACTGCAGAGGAAGCTGTAGAAAAAGCGAAAGCCGCTCACAAACAACTCTCTCCCCTCTCTCCCCTCCCCGTCAGCCCAGCAGGCCACGCCAAAGTGAAAGATCTCTTTCGGTTTCAATTCTTAATCCAGGTAGACAAAGTGGGACTCGCCATCCCCCTATTAAAAGAAATACAAGGAGCTAAAATTGACGTAGACCCCCTTTCAACCTACTTTTAAGTTTTTTTATTTAAGCCCTTGTGAGATGATGCTAGCTTGATCCATCTAGGAGTCCCATGAATCGTCGATTTGCGTTGCTTTTGTCTTGTGTCAGTTTAACCCTCTCCTCTTGTTCTGTTGTCATGGCATCAAACAAAAGTGGAACAGACCTCGAATCTTTACAAAATGCCACAAGCCGCATGCAGTTGATTGCCCTGGGCGCAGAGCCCACATCTACCGACAAATCAGATGCGGGGGAACTTGTCGAAACCTATCGACTGCAAAAAGAGCGCGGCTCTATTGCAAGAGCATTCATGCACGGCATGCTCGACTTAAGCACAGCTTTTCTTTGGGAACTTGCAGGAACGCCGATTGAATTCTCTCTAGATCAGCAAAAATTCTACTCCGTCAAAGTCACCTTTGATGAGTCAGAGCACATCAAAAAAATCGAGCTGAATTAGGCAAAGGATTTTATGCCATTTCCTGTCCCTGCTTACCATCATCATGAAGAATTTCAAAATCGCTTGCGCAAACTTTCCGAAATTCGCGCGCTCGAAGTGGACCCTTATCCACCGAAGTTTGCTACCCCTCAAAAGGCGGCGCAACTCACCTTAGAATCGGAAAACGTAGATGTGGGGCATTTTGATGATGCCGCGGGTGGCAAAACCCAACATGTATTCGTAACAGGACGCTTGGTCCTTTTCCGAGCCATGGGGAAAAATGCCTTTGCCCATATTCAGGATGAGACCGGCCGCATCCAAATTCTTTTCAACCGAGATCAATCTCAAGTACAAGGCCTCACGCCGACAGAAGAGATTACCCCCCTAAAATTCATAGAAAAAAAATTAGACCTGGGCGATATCGTAGGCGTCGAGGGGTATCTGTTTCGCACGCAAAAAGGGGAACTGACCGTTTTTGTTAAAACGCTAACGCTCCTTTGCAAGTCGCTCCTTCCACTGCCTGATAAGCATAGCGGCCTTGTCGACAAGGGAGTGCGCTATCGCAAAAGATGGCTCGATCTCATTACCCATCCCGAATCGCTGGAGCGCTTTCGCAAACGTTCTCGGATCTTG
>JAKAFF010000144.1 GCA_021818045.1 bacterium | reverse complement strand
AGTGATACCCAAGGGCTTTTAGGCTGGGATTAAAGGGATCCTTTGGGTTTTGAATATAAACGGCGACTGGCAGAGCAAAGAGGGCAATGTACAAATCACAGTGCACATGCGGCCAATCGAGAATGAGGTCGGGGCGAAAAAAGAGGAGATGATCGGGTTTGCTTGGGCAGGGAAGGATGCCAAGAGGCAATCGCTTTTCTGAGAAAGCGGGGGTTTTGGCCATGGCAACTCCAATTGCGAGGCTCTGGATGCTGCTTAAATGTTGGATAGGGCTTGCGGGTTGCGGCAGCGCGTCGGCGGCAAAGGCGCGATCGTAGGCCAAGTGGAGCCGAGGGCGTCCTGTCAGTTGCAGTACAAGAGGGCCCATTTTGCGCAAAAGAAATTGCTTGAGCGCCTCGTCTGATCTCCAAAGATCGTAGCCGCTTACCTGCTGAGGAAATACGGGAGGCAGCTCGACTTCCAAGTACCCATTTTTTGTGTAGAATGCAGTTTGTTGTTCAGAAAAAGCAGTTTTCATGCGAGTTTTTTTAACCGAGATAAGCTTTCTGAAATAACTTCTGGTTTTGTAAAGGCAGAGAAGCGGATGTATCCATCGCCCCCTTTGCCGAATGCGATTCCTGGAGTGGTGACGATGTGGACGTGTTCCAAAAGAAATTCAAAAAAATTCCAGGAGGTAATTTTAGATGGGGTTTTACACCAGATATAGGGGCTGTCCACGCCCCCGTAGACGGTATAGCCAAGCGCTCGCAGTCCCGTCAGTAGAGTCAGGGCTTGTGTTTGGGAAGTGTGGATGAGTTGCGCTGCTTGCTTTTTCCCTTGAGATGTGAAAAGGGCTGCGGCCGCTTTTTGGATGGGGTAGGTAACGCTTGGGTCTCTTGTTTCAAGGCGCCTTGTCCAAAGAGCATGCACAGAGCGGCGCGCCCCCGCATCTTGCACTTTCAGGCTTTGCGGAATCACGGCATAGGCGCAGCGCAAAGGCGCAAAGGCACCCATCTTAGCAAGGCTTCTCACTTCGATTGCCACCTCATGCGCGCCCTCTATTTCATAAATCGACCGCGGCGCATCTGATGAAATAAACGCTTGATAGGAGCTGTCATAAAGGATGATCGCTTGGTGCTTTTTAGCGTACTGCACCCACTGCGTTAAAAGCGCTTTGTCGAGCGCCACACCTGTTGGATTGTGCGGCGAACTTAAATAAATCAAATCGACAGGGCAATTGGGCAATTGGGGTTGCAAATTGTTTTGTTCTGTGCAAGAAAGATAAGTCACGCCGCCATAAAGACCTGTTTTTAAAAGGGGACGCGTGCGCCCAGCCATCACATGGACGTCCAGGATCGCGGGGTCGCAAGGATCGGGGATGGCGATGCGATTTTCAATGGAAAAGATCTCTTGCAGCTCTGCTAGGGTCGAGCGAGCGCTTGGAGAGATAAAGATTTCATCCGCATGGATATTTGCATAAGAGGAGGCGATCGCTTTTCTCAAAGAAAGAAGGTCTTCGATGGGGGGTGGGGAGGCTGCAAGTCCTTGAGATGCATCGAGAAGGGCGCTTAAGATGCTTGCCGGAGGAGGCAAAGGCATGTCAGAGGCTGTAAGGTGCAGCAGCACGGCGGACGGATGTTCTTTGATGCACTGAGCTACGCGCTTTTCTGCTTGATTCCCAAACGGCTTGTCGATGAGCTTTTGATAGTGATGATTCAACTTTACCATAGCTAGTAGAATAATCTCCTTGTCCATAACACACAAGTTAAACAAAATATACCCATATGGATGCGCTAGAAAGACTCAAGTCCCGCTTAGGCCAGATCGAAGAAAAGCTGGGAGTTCATTTTGACAATCAAGAATTTCTTATCCTCTCTTTGGTTCATCGCTCGTTCATCAATGAGTATCGAAAAAAAGGCTTAGAACATAATGAGCGGCTGGAGTTTTTAGGCGATTCTGTGTTAGGTCTCATCGTCGCAGATTATCTCTATCACCGCCTCCCTGATTATCCAGAAGGGCAGTTATCTCAGCTGCGCTCTCGCTTGGTCGACGCCAATGCATGCGCCCAATATTTGCAAAAATTAGGGATGGCTGAGTTTTTGCTTCTCGGCAGAGGGGAGCAGATGACCGAGGGGAGGACAAAACCCTCCATTTTAGCCGACGCATTTGAGGCTCTTTTAGGGGCGCTTTATCTCGATAGGGGGCTCGCCTCGACCCGCGCTTTTTTGCTGATGCATTTTGAAAGCGAATTTGAAGCTGCCATTGGATCGCCTCTACGCAACTATAAAGCAGAGCTACAAGACTTATCGCAAAAGCAATTTCAAAAACCACCCGATTACAAAGTAGTAGAAGAATCGGGGCCCGATCATGCAAAGATTTTTCACGTCATGGTGTTCATCGACGGCCAAGAGGCAGGTCTTGGGGTGGGTGCTTCCAAAAAAGAGGCCGAGCAAAGGGCGGCTTTTGATGCGCTATCTCGGAGGTCTTTGTGAAGGTCATGTGGGCTTGTCGCGAATGTGGTCACTCTCAGATTAAGTGGAGTGGGAGCTGTCCTTCTTGCAAGAACTGGAATACGCTTGTCGAAGAAACTCAGGTTCAAGAGGAAAAGCGCTTTGAATCAAAACGCACAGGCGGTGCAAAAGCGATCCGCATTTGCGATGTCACAAGCACTGAATTTAAGCGCGTAACCACTTGCATGGGAGAGCTCGATCGCCTATTTGGCGGAGGGCTTGTCGAAGGATCTTTACTTCTCGTGGGTGGAGAGCCGGGAGTTGGAAAATCGACATTGATGCTGCAAATCTCCAACGCTTTAGCATCTCAAGGGTTGACCGTGCTTTACATCTGTGGAGAAGAATCTGCCGAACAAACTTCAATGCGTGCGCAGCGCCTAGCGATCGATCACCCAAACCTTTATTTGCTCAGTGAAACCAATTTCAGCACAATCCGCGTACAAATCGAACAGATCAAGCCCGATGTGGCAATCGTCGACTCCGTCCAAATTCTCTATAAACAAGAGATCCCATCTGCGCCAGGATCGGTAGTGCAGGTGCGCGAAATTGCAACTGAATTTATGCATCTTGCAAAAGGGCACGGAATCATCACCTTTTTAATCGGCCATGTCACAAAATCGGGGGAAATTGCAGGCCCGCGCGTGTTGGAACATATCGTCGATGCCGTCTTCGACTTCGAAGGAGACCGCCAACACGGCTTTCGTCTGCTGCGCTCGATGAAAAATCGGTTCGGAGCCACTGATGAAATCGCCATCTTTCAAATGAAAGAGGCGGGGCTTGTCGAAGTGCCCAACCCATCGCAAGCATTTCTCGAAGAGAGAATGAAAGAGATCCCCGGTTCTGCAATTGTTCCAGGCCTAGAGGGGGCGCGCTCGTTTCTTTTAGAAATCCAAGCGCTTGTGACTGCAACCGCCTTCCCCAACCCCTCTCGCAAATCGGCCGGTCTCGATGCCAATCGACTCGGTCTTTTGCTTGCAGTTCTCGATAAGCGCGTGGGTTATAATCTGCATCACTGCGATGTGTTTGTAGCGCTTGCTGGAGGATTGAAAATCGTAGAGCCTGCAATTGATCTTGGCATTCTTTTGGCCATTGCCTCCTCGTTTCTCAATCGCCCGATTCCCTCGGATCTCATCGTCATTGGCGAGGTGGGACTCGGCGGCGAGGTGAGGGGAGTCAGTCGCATCGAAGCGCGCCTCAAAGAGGCAGTTCACATGGGGTTTCGCAAATGCATCCTGCCCAAAAAAAACCTCAAGGGTCTTTCATCGCAAAAAATCGAGCTCATTGGAGTGGATCTCGTAGATAGCGCAATCCAAGCCGTGCTATCGTGAAACTGGGGGCGCGCTCATCTGCTCTATCGCGTGCGC
>JAKAFF010000143.1 GCA_021818045.1 bacterium | reverse complement strand
GTCGAAACCGCCGCCTGACACTTCCCCCCCCGGTGCGCCGCCCGCCTCCCTTTTTCATTCGCAGGGAGCGCGGGTGCGATTTATTTTTGATCCTGCGCACATAACTCTTGCTGACTGCCGTGGGTTTGTGCTGATACTATTCGCGCACAGACCCCAGAGAGCACTCCTGGAAACATCCGGTCAGAGGCACGAACATGACCCCAAACGATATGGTTGACACACTCTCAGTCGTAGATCTGGTTCGGGAAATCGCTCAGGCCCTGGTCGATGAGCCGGCAGCCGTCGAGGTGCAATCCGTCGCCCGCGAGGAGAACACCGTCCTCCGGCTCAAGGTGGCTCCCCAGGATGTCGGCAAGGTTGTGGGTCGTCAAGGTAATGTAATCCGATCTTTAAGGACTTTAGCGATGACCATTGGGGCGCGGATCGGTCGTAGAATCCATCTTGAAATTGTACAATAGGAGTTCGGTATGGGCATCGGCTTGCAGATTGCATTAGAAGAGATCGAGCATCGGATTATTCTTCGGATCGATGGAAGGATCGATGCAGCGTCAGCGTCTTTATTGGATCGAAAACTCACGGGTTTGATTGAAGAGGGTCATTATCACTTAATCCTCGATTTTTCCAGAGTTGATTACTTAAGCAGTGCAGGAATGCGCGTGCTGCTTGCTGCATCCAAAAAGCTCCATGCGAAAAAAGGGGATTTGCTGCTTTTTTCATTGGTCGATGATGTAGAAGAGGTGATCAAGATGGCGGGATTTGATAAAATTTTGCACATCTGCTCTTCAGAAAAAGAGGCTTTGCAATTTCACAAGTGAAGACCTTGGTATCTCGCCGCCCGGCCGTGCAAAAACAAAAAGTGTGGCCTCAGGGAAAAAAAAAGAGAGTATTGATTATCGCCGGCCCCACTGCGGCCGGCAAGACTCAGTTGTCGCTCTCTTTGGCGGCTGCATTGGGCGGCGAGATCATCTCCGCAGACTCTATGCAGGTATATCGGGGGATGGACATTGGGACGGCAAAAGCCTCTGCGGAAGAGCGCGCATCCATCGCTCATCATTTGGTGGATATTTGCGAGATCGATCAGCCGTTTAATGTGGCGCAGTTTTATCAACATGTCCAAGATGCGTTTTGCGAGATTACAGCGCGCGAAAATGTGCCCATTGTCGTGGGAGGTTCCGGTTTCTATATCCATGCGCTTTTGTACGGTCCCCCGAGCGGTCCTCCTTCTAATCGCGAAGTGCGGGAACTGCTGGAACGGCAAATGCGCGATTTGGGACCCGAAGTGCTCTACGAAAGGCTGCAAATGTTCGACCCCGAATATGCGGCTACCATTTCCGAATTCGACCGACATAAAATCATCCGGGCTTTAGAAATCATGGCCCTTTCAGAAAGAAGGGTGAGCGATTTTCCAAAGCCAGATAGGCTGCAAGAGCAAGAGTACGATTTTCGATGTTGGTTTGTCTATTACCCAAAAGAAACTCTTTACACCCGCATCGAAATGCGCTGCGAAGAGATGGTTCGTAAAGGTTTTTTAGATGAGGTACGCGCGTTAGAGCTCAAGGGGTTAAGAAATAATTTGTCGGCATCTCAAGCGATCGGATACCGCCAAGCGTTAGAATTTTTAGCAAGTCCCCAGTCCGCTGCAGATTTAGAGTTGTTTATGTCGCAGTTTAAAAAATCTTCTCGCCACTATGCCAAAAGACAGTTTACGTGGTTTCGCAAAGAGCCTCTTTTTCGATGGCTCAATCTAGAAGAACACTCCCTGGAACGCCTCAAAGAACTTGTTTTACAAGACTTTGAACAGGGCAATTAATCCATTTCTTTGGTATAATATACCTCTAAATTATATACACAAATGAATTCAAAAGTTGGTTTTGGGCAACGCGAAAGCTGGCGCAGCCGAAAATCCAACTTTTGAACTCATTTGTGTATAAAGAGGTTATTTTGACTTTTGTTGATAAAATGGCATTGCAAAAAATGGGTTATCCGTACTCTTTATCGGAGGCGCTAACCGATTTTACCGTAGTAGGGACGCTATATCAAATGGGTGTCGATGCGGCCCGTTGGAATCGTCTCTCTCGCATCTGTTGTCCTGAGCCTGCAAAGGGATTGGCGCAAGAAGTTGTGGGAAATGTGAAAACCTCTTTGTTTGGCAGGGTAGTTTATTTGTCTAGTCTGTGCGCGCTTGCAGCTGGATTTGCGATGCCAGGCCTTGTAGGTGTGGCGTCTGTGGCTTCCCTTTCTCTTGTGCGAGCAGGGATTCACGCAGGAGACGAGCCGATAGAGCAGCGCGTTAAAGAGATGAGGTAAGAGATTATGGCAAACTCTATTTTATCTCGGGCGATTCGTTACGCTAATGAATGTTTGGACCTGCCGCAGAACTCTGCACGCTTGGTAGTGTGGGATGGTTTTTCTGATTCCCGTGGCCGCTCTGTTCATTACCACAATACTTATATTTGGGGGTGGGGCCCAAGTCGCGGTTGTGCTGATGGTGTGGATGGGAGTTGTGGTCACAGGCGCGATGCAAAAGAAGAGAAGCGCCAAGGGCGTTCTTTCTTCGGCGTAGTAGGGGCTGTCGTTGTTTTAGCGACCTCTTACTGGATAGGGAGTGATATTGGGCGCATTTGGCGTATAGATCGCATGGTCGAAGAGATACAAACAGATCAGAATCAATCCACTTGCCTGCCTGAATCTGTAGACGACGTGGCCCAATCGCACATACAGATGCTGCAAGATGAGGGGATCTCCACGATGAACGGTCTCATGTTGAAGAGCGCCTTAGCGGCATCTGCTGCAATGGTCGCGGTGGGGGCGTTTTGGGCAGCTGCACCGGCCGCTCTCATGCCAGGAGGAGTTCTTGCTGGGGCTGTGTCTTGCGCGCTCCTTTTGGTTCGTGCGGGTTACAACAGTGCGGATACGACATTGATAGAAGAGGCTCTAAAATTGAGACAACAGGCCAAAGATGCACAAAACTCTTTGTGGGAAAAGAGATGATAGGTTAGACTGCTTCTTGCACCCGTATATTTTTCAAGGATATTATGATTTCTTCTCCCGATTCTGCCCCCTCTGATCTCGAACCCTCTTCTGAACCTGCTGCGCGTCCGCGAGAAGAGAGTCCCTTGTTTAAGGAATTTTCTGAAAAACTGGCCTCTTTAGCGACCCCTGAAGAGAAGATTGCGTATGGCTTGTCCTTTATGCGTTCTACGATTTCTCAGGAGGGAAGTCCCCGATTTCGGGAATTTTGGGAAGCGCGTCGGCATGTGTTGCCCTTTTTCAAAGAAAACTTAAATCCCGCTATTCGCTCAAATTTGTGGAATGAGTATGTAGAACTGACAGTTGAGGCGAGAAAGTTAAAAGAGATTTTGGAAGAGCAAAGCACTTTTGCCATGGAGCAAATTGACTTAGCTGTGCAGGCTCTCGAAGCGGACTTTACAAACCTAGAAACTCTGTTGGCAGCTGCGCCACAAGTGGAAATGCCTGAGCGCTCTTTAGTGTTGCGGGATAAGGCGTCCCTTTACAATGCGATGCAAAAAGAACTTAATTTGCTCAACACTTTTGCGACCCGTTTGAGTGCTTTGCGCAAAGAGGTGATTAAAACGGACATGCGGATCCGGTTTAAGACGAAGTTTTTTAAGCGCCTCTCTGAGCTTGGTGACCGCGTATTTCCAAGACGCAAAGAGTTGATTGAAGCGGTGAGCGCTGAATTTGAAAAAGACGTCGATCAGTTCATCGCGCACTATTTCCAAGAGGGGGCAAGTGCTGCAGTTCCCTACTATGCGCTGAGAGAAGAGATTAAGACATTACAAGGGATGGCCAAAGTATTCACTTTGAGCAGCAACGCCTTTACCAGGACTCGTCTCAACTTAAGCGGCTGTTG
>JAKAFF010000142.1 GCA_021818045.1 bacterium | reverse complement strand
TCCGATCTAGATTTTACAAGTAGAGCTAACCCAACCTACTCCCTACTTTTACTCCCTCACCGCCTTCCCAAGCTTTCTCCCTGTCCCTCGGCACACAAACGACGCTTCTGTCTGCAGCGGCCCATTTCAGATCGAGCATAGAGTCCACCAATCAGAAATCGTCTTGAGAAAAAATCTGAAATTTTGGAACCGCAATGCGATTGCAATCGACCAAATTCACATTAGCATCGTGCCGGACGAGATGACAGCACTCCAAATGTTTGAACAAGGACATCTCGATTGGTTAGGAGGGCCTCTTTCCCCCTTGCCGCCGGATGCTTTAGAAAAATGGGCCGACTCCCTCCAATTTTTGCCAAGCGCCGCGACCACCTTCATCTCCTTTAACATCCAAAAGCCCCCTTTTAACAACTTTCATTTGCGCCAAGCGCTTTCTCTATCCATCGATCGAGAGGCTCTGGTGCAACAAGTAGCCGGAGCGGGGCAACTCGTCGCGAAAAGCTTTCTCCCTCCCACATTGACTCAGCAAGAGCTTATTCCGAGCACAAACTATGCCGATGCCAAAGCCCATTTGGGAAAAGCCTTTCAAGAACTTGGCATCCAGGCAAAAGACTTGGACACACTCACGCTATACTTCAAATCAATCCAAGTAGATAAACGCCTGGCCCAAGCTTTACAAAGACAGTGGGAACAGATTTTAGGCATTCGCGTCCGACTCGAGCAGCTCGACGCCAAGAGCTTAACTCAAAAATTACAAAATCGGGACTATCAAATTGCACTCAGCCTATGGATTGCTCAGTTCGATGACCCGGTTAGCATTTTGGAGCGCTTCAAAGACCCAACCAACCTGAAAAATTTCCCAGGATGGGAAAATTTGGAATATAGCCAACTACTAACAAGTGCTGCCACTTCAGAGATGCGTGCACAAATTTTGCAGCAAGCCGAGGCTCTGCTCGCCAAAGAATTACCCCTAGCTCCCCTCTACCATTGGCGCTCTCCCGCTTTGTACGGCCCGCGCATCAAATCCATCGGCACCACCCCCTCAGGAGGTGTACTCTTTGAGCGGTGCGAACTACAAAAATGAGGCCATTGCAAAAAAAAGATCAATCATTCATAAATTTATCCTCAACTTATATTAAGCATTGGCTATGACACTGCACAAACCGAAGATCGTCCCCTTTTCTCACCTCTTTTTGATCCAAGCTGTCACAGGCGCCAGCGACTTTCACGCCTCTTTTCTAGATACAGCTCAACAAGCAGTCGATAGCATTATCCCCGAATCCCTCTGGCTGCAACTCAAATCAAATACCCACTCAGAATCGATTTTTGATGAGCTGCAAGCCATGCTACCTCTATTCAAATGTTCTGAGTTAGATGCCACATCCGATCTACTCTCGATCACCTACCTGTGTCCTGCAGAATATACGCACAATGCGCATAGATGCGTTTTAGATACGATCAGCCGCTCGCTAATCCCCGGACAACAAGCAGAAATTTCAGGAGGCCTCAATCTCCACTTTGCATTTGCCCACTCCCCTAATCGGCGCCTCATCATCGGCCAGGAGCTCATCTCCATTCGCAGCCCTGAAGAAGCCTCCGCCATCCAACGCCACTTGCCCCAGCTCATAGATCAACTCAAAGACAAACTCCCTTCCGAAGAACTCAGACGATCAGACAGCGCCGTCCACTCAATTTTTATGCCTCGCAATGAAGAAGAAGTCATTCGCAATCTCATCGTCCTGTCAGATCAGATCAAATACGTCCGCGATCTGCCGCAAATCAGCATCCACTACGAAAGACAGACCGACGTTTCCCTTACATTCACTGTCCTCATCGTCCGATTGCTCAAAAAACAAGCTCGCTCTTTGCGCGAGATGCTAGCCAGCAGCTCTTTAAAAATCGATATCGATGACATCCGCTTGCTGGGTCCTTTTAAACAAAGATATCCCAAAGAATCGGCTATCTGCCGCATCACAGTCGATAAACGCCCTTTTTTCCGCGCCGACCACTCGCTAGACCTGTTGCGGGCCCGGCAGCACATCGTGGCAGGACTAGAGTCTTGCCTTGGCGAGTTTCGCGATTTCAATGGGGGCATGATCCTCAAGCAAGACGAAGCATTCACGCAACTGCGACAAGAACTCGGCCCCCTTTGCAAAACTAAAGAGTTCCTTTTGGAAAACTACTTCTATTCGCTCAAACCCAGCATCATGCAAACAGTGCATGAGCCTTGGCTTTTAAAAAAGCACTTTGAGCAATTGCGATCGCTTTTGCAATCCACAGGCCCTTTGCAATTCAATCAAATTCTATCAGCTGATGAGGGGAAATTTGTGCTCTATTCTGTTGGAGCCACAAGACGCGGCTTTAAAGAGGGAGTTCTCAGAGCTGTATCTTCGTTAGAAATTCCCACATGCGGCCTTACCACCTCAGTTCTCGAAGGGCAAAATGGCGCCGCCCTCGGCTTTATTTTTAGAGCAGAATCTGCCCAAAAAGCCCAGATATTCCAAAATACGGTCCAGGAAGCCTTTAGCGATTGGATCCGCTATAGCTGTTGTCACCTTCACGCCGAATAAACCTTTTTCGGCATAAACAATTACAATTGATTTCTAGTCATAATTAAAGTATAATCAAAAGCATTAAAAACATTATTTTAATAATAAAGGAACAAAATATGGCATCCCGCATTTCCACACCTCATGCAGACCCACTATTGCAATCCAGATTACAATCAAGACGGCGACAAACAGAGTCCTTTGAAGTCTTGGGAAATCTGGCTGCATCTGTTGCGGATGCCGTTTACTCCTTGTTTACCCCGTCATCGCCTAAAAAACAGGAACAGCCCAAGCTACCACCCAATGTGGTTTCGTTAACAGAAGCAGTTACAGAGCTCTTGAATCCAACACGACCTGCAAAAGCTCTTGACTCTCACGATAACCACCCAAACTTTTTAGCACACATGCAAGCACGTGGCGGCATATCGGCCGAAGAGCATTTGGAAAGTCTGAAGCGGAGCTTAGAACAGTTGCAGCGAGAGATAGATGACTCCATGCGCGCAAATAACTAAAACGGCGTACATCTCGACTTGCCATTTCACACAGCGCGCAACAAACCAAGATCCGATCTCGTCTGCTGGTGTTGTCCATCAAAGCAGTAGAACACTCCTGGTAAGGAGGATGCCTTGCTGCAAGCACAGCGATTTGATGGATATTTGCTTTGGCATCGGCTGGATTGGCTAAAAACACTTCTGCCAACCGGCGGATCTCTCGAGCCACCGGAATATGACCGCCCCCTTCGACAATGGCCCGCTCAATCCCAAAATTTTGCAAGCAAAATCCAAGGGCCACAAAAGCCCTCAATCTTGCTGCTAGTCCCACAACGACAAGCCCAATCCCGCAAAAAACTTGATTCTTCGGAATTCTCATATGCGTCCATAGCCGCTTTCCCAAACTAGGACGATCCACCATGGCGCCGCATCCCATAGGGCACATACTTCCGTAGCGAAGAGCCTCTCTTGCGCACTCAAGGTGCACCGGATGTCGTTCTCCGCCAGGATGTGCGAGCCATCCTCCACGTGCATCTGGATTTGAAATCAAACAATAACACTGACTATCAGGATGAGACGCAGCCGGCTGGTATAGACTCATTTGTGTATATGCTATACCATTGCTTATGTTTATCGATCAATGAATTAGAAAACTTTGCGCCACATCGTTAAACTCTCCCGGAACGAGCTTATTTTCCTCATCCAAAAGCTCCAAACGAATGGTGTGTTTTCCTTTTTTCAACCCATAAATATAATAGGGTTGCCACGATGTGATCACTCGATTGACGGTGCCATCGATTGTAAGGCGCACCTTATACCCATCAGAGCTCAATTCGCAATTGGAAATGAGAAAGTCT
>JAKAFF010000141.1 GCA_021818045.1 bacterium | reverse complement strand
TAAAGTATAATCACTCTTCTTTCTTTTGACAATAATGGCTATGCTATTTGCTCATGTGCGGCTTTACAGGTTGGTTTGATTTTTCTCCTCCTCCTCGCGAAGTGTTGGAACGGATGACTCATGCGTTACAACATCGCGGACCAGACGATATGGGCCTCTATTGTCGGGGACCGGTTGGTTTAGGCCATCAAAGACTTGCCATTATCGATGTCGCTGCAGGGGCGCAGCCCATGGTCGAAGGGTTATTTGCCCTGGCGTACAACGGAGAGATTTATAATTTCATTGAATTGAGAGAAGAGTTGAAGTTGTTGGGACACCAATTTCACACTCAATGCGATACAGAGGTGTTATTTCATGCGTTGATGGAGTGGAAAGAGGGCGCTTTGTCTCGGTTACAGGGGATGTTTGCATTTGCATTTTGGGATGGAGAAACCCTGTTGCTTGCAAGAGATCCGATGGGTGTAAAGCCGCTTTACATTTGCCAAATCGGTAGGAAATGGGTGTTTGGCTCTGAATTGAAGGCGTTATTGGAGCACCCTGCAGTGTCTCGAGAGATTGATTTAGAGGCCGTAGGTTTATATCTGGAGTGCCAGTATATCCCAGCGCCTTACTCGATTTATCAGAAAATTCGGAAATTAGAAGCGGGTCATTGGCTGAAAATCGGAGAGGGTGTTGCCGAAGAGGGGTGTTATTGGATGCCCAATTATGAGCCTAAACAGCAAATGGGTGAAGAAGAGGCCGTGATAGCGCTGGAACAGCAGCTGCGCAGATCTGTAAGGTCGATGTTGGTGGCCGATGTGCCAGTGGGTGCGTTTGTTAGCGGTGGCGTGGATTCTTCATTAATTGCTGCTTTGATGCAACAAGAGGGTGGCAAGAGGATTGAAGTATTTTCCATAGGCGTGGAGCACGAAGAGAGTGAACAAAAATATGCTGCACAAGTGGCCCAATATTTAGGCGCCACTTTTCACCCTTTGCAGCTTTGTGTAAAAGATTTTGCCAAAGCTATGGAAACGGTGTTTGATGAGCCTCTTGGAGATCAGGCAGCACTGCCTACGCTATTGCTTTCTCAATGGGCGCGTCCGTTTGTGTCGGTCGTGTTGACAGGAGAGGGGGCAGATGAGGTTTTTGCGGGGTACAGCAATTATACCAAGCGGTTGCACGAGTCGGTGTTATGTGATCGGTATGGTTTTTTGGCTCTTCGCTCATTGTATCGACTGATGCCAGAAAAACTGCGCAAAAATCGCTTGGTTAAGGCGCTCAGCCGTCCTCGCTCGCGCCGCTACACTACCATTCCCAGTTTATATGATAGCGAAACGCACCCGTCTATTTTTACAAAAGATTTGTTGATGGCTCAGCGCGGCGGGCTAGAGGTGTTGGCAGAGAAGCATTTTTTGACTTGTGAATCGGAGGATTATCTCGATCGGATGTTACATATCGATCAAAGATTGTGGCTGGCGGACGATTTGCTTGCTAAAGTGGATCGATCGACTATGGCGCATTCTTTGGAGGCGCGCGTTCCTTATTTGGATCATCAATTAGTCGAATTTGCAGCCAGCTTGCCAAGTCATTTAAAGTTACGAGGTCAAGAGGGTAAATATTTATTGAAAAAAGTGGCGCGCCAATTTCTGCCCCATGACATTGTCTACCGCCCTAAGAGGGGCTTTGTGATGCCATTAAAAGAGTGGATAGAAGGGGAGCTTGCGCCTTGTGCGCAAGATGCGCTATCGGAGGGGGGGCTTTTGGGAAGAAACCTTTTGCGAGACGGGTTTAGGGAGCAAAACCCAACCCGTCTCTATGCTCTCATGTCTTTGGAGTTTTGGTTTCGCCGCTATGCGCCAAACTACCGGTTGTGAGAGGAGTCATATCTTGCACCTCATGGCCGCGCAAAAACAGGCGCTCTGAGGTGTCCTTCGGCTTCAAGTAGTCTTTCATGAGTTTGTCGAACTGTTCATGGGAACAGACGTCTCCACAAGTAAACAAGTCTACAAAACAGGCCCCAAATTCGGGGTATGTATGCAAACTTGCATGACTTTCAGAAAGAAGATACACAATTGTCAAACCGTTGGGGTCAAAAACGTGATATTCCTTTGCAAGAATGGTCGCTCCCGAAGCGTTAACGGCCGCATCCATCGCTTGAATCAAGCGGTCGACATTGCCAAGCGCATCAGGGTCGCAATCTAGGTAGCTTGCAACAAAATGTTTTCCTTTAAATTCATATTCTTCTGCACAAAGAGGTAGGCCGAAAAACGCCAAAACCAATAACAAAATTCGTGTCATTTTCACTTACCAATTTTGGGGTTCAAAAACAGGGAGATTTTACAAAAAACGAGATTAAAATAGCAGAAGAATTGTTGACAGCGATATCCCTAGAGCGGGGGGCGCTCTTTTGGGTAGGGAATTTCAAAGGTTTCTGAAATTTTTTCTGGTTTTTTCTTCAGAATAAAGGTGAGAATCCCGCCGATAATGATGAGGATGGTTCCGAGGATCGAGCGAGGGTCTGGAATAGTTTGAAAAACGATCCAACTAATGATCGAGGCATAGACCACGGTCGAGTACCCAAGCGGCGATAGGTACGAGGCTGTACCGTATCGATAAGCGACGGTCAAAAGCATTTGAGCTGTTACGGTTGACAGGCCAATAAAACCCATTTTTAGCCATTCCATAGGGGTCGGATCTTCCCAATAGACAATGGTGAAGGGAAGGGTAAAGATTGCGCTAAATAGGAAATAGTAGAAAAGGGTGCGTGTCATGGGCTCTTTTTTTAAGTTCAAAAGCCTTAAAGCTACAAAACTGATTGCGGATGTAAGGCCTGCAAATACACCAAAGAGAAACCCTTCTTGAAATAATGTTTTGGTTGGGTTGAGGATGAGGGCGACTCCCGCAAACCCTACAATAATAGACCACCAGACGTGTCGATCAATTTTTTCGCGCATCCAAATCCACCAAATCACGGGGACGAAGAAAGGCGCTGTGTAGTTTAAGGTGGTGGCGTTGGTGAGGTTGAGATAGCGGATAGCCATGTAGTAAAGAAAGTAGCTCGCCGCACCGCAACAGTCTCGGAGCAAGTGGGTGGGTAGTTCGTGCGTAGTGAGATGTACGACTCCATTTCTTAGGGCAATCGGTGTGATGCAAATGAGGCTGATGAGGTTGAGAAAAAACAGGATCTGAATAATGGGCAATCCATCTCCTATCGACCACACCAGGGAGCTTGCTGTGACAAAAAACACATAGGCGACAAGAGAGATCGAAATCCCTAGGGCGAGACGAGGAGGTGTTTGTTCGTGTCGCATGAACTCATATTATTAAATTGGAATTTTGCTGTTAACTCAATTCGAAATTTGATAAAGAGGAATGGAGGTGATGTATGGAACGAGATCGAGCAAAAATGCAGTGGTTGGAGTTTGACCTACTGCAAGATTATCCGCATGTCATGCACGGAGTGTTTTTGCGACATGGGGGTTCAAGTAAAGGGTCTTGCGGGACGCTTAATTTAGGAGATGCTGTTAGTGATCATCCCGATTCGGTCAAGACCAATCGAGATCTTGTTCGCAAGACTTTAGGTGTAGATCATTTGCTCTTTGCTCACCAAAGTCATGGTGCTAATGTACATCGAGTGACGTTAAAGAATGTAGACAAGGTGCCGCAAGCGGATGCGTTGTTTACTACGGAAAAAAATGTGGGGATTGCAGTGACCCATGCCGATTGTCAAGCGGCTATTTTTTACGATCCTGTGCATGAGGCGGTAGCTGTTGTGCATGCAGGCTGGCGTGGAAGTGCGCAAAACATCTACTCGCGCACATTAGAGGCGATGCACCGGGAAATCGGTACGCAGCCGCAAAATTTATTTGTCTGTATCGCCCCCTCTTTAGGTCCCGATCATTCCGAGTTCAAGAATTATAAACAGGAATTGCCTCAAGATTT
>JAKAFF010000140.1 GCA_021818045.1 bacterium | reverse complement strand
CGGGAAGGGGCGGGCACAGGCACTGGCACGGGCACAGGCAGGGGGTGGGTTTCGAAAGAAGTTTAATGCCATTGTAGGTAATATAAAAATCGTTATTTTGCGGCGTATGGAAAAAAAGCGATTTATCAATGAGCACATCGGCAACTCTCGGCGCTCGCTTTGGGATGTTTTACTTTGGAAATTAGGACACTGCAGCGATCCCGTTTGTCAGTTGCCACCATTTAATTTCACTTATCCTGCACAAATCCAAAGCTATAGTCGGACAAAACCCTCTGCGGTATGGATTGGTCATAGCACCTATCTCATTGAAATTCAGGGGTTGTTTATTCTGACAGATCCAGTTTGGAATCCATATTGTGCACCGCTTCCGATCCGCTCTTTACGCCGCCTATCTGACCCCTCTATTCCCCTAGAGGATCTACCGCCGATCGACGTCGTCCTTCTAAGCCATAATCATTACGATCATTTAGATCAAAAAACTGTTTTAATGCTGCAGCGATTTCATCCGCAAATTCAATGGGTTGTCGCGGAAGGGATGAGTGGTTGGTTTCGCAAAAAAGGGATTGATAGAGTGATAGAACTTCCCTGGTGGCATACTCACAAAGTTTTGGATGCTCAAATTATGGCGGTACCCGCGCAACATTGTTCAGGCAGAACCTTGTGGGATATCAACAAAACCCATTGGTGCGGATATGTGCTAGAATATCGTGGCAAGCGCTTGTATTTTACTGGCGATACGGGATATAACGATAAGGACTTCAAGGCAATTGGGAAGCGATTTTCTCATATGGATTTGAGTTTAATTCCGATTGGCGCCTATGCACCGCAAAAAATTATGCAACCGGTTCATGTAAATCCTTATGAGGCGGTCCAGATCCACATAGATGTAGGATCTCGGCTCAGTCTTGGGATGCATTGGAATACCTTTGCCCTATCGGATGAACCCGCCGACCTCCCTCCCTACGATCTGTACTTGGCCATGAAGGAAAAGGAGCTCCCCTTTGAGACGTTTGTCCCGATCTACCCTGGCACGCATATCAATTTTTAAAGAGCGCCTGGCGACAATTCGGCTCTTTTATCGAAGTCCCAAATTTGTAGCCATAGATCTCATATTTGGCCTTATTGCGCTCTTTAGCAATCCGTATCGAGTCTGTCGGAAATTTTTACAAAATAGAGGGGTCGAAAATATCCATGCTTATGGAGAAACTCCCTTTTCGACCTATGCGCGTATCGTCAAACAATGCGGCGTGCGTGCGGGGGACTCATGGATAGAGATGGGGTCAGGACGTGGCAAAGGCTGTTTTTGGCTTGCCCATTTCGTGAAGTGTAAGATAATTGGCATTGAATGGATTGCTCAATTTGTTGCGATCGCGCGCTTGATGAAATTTATTTTTAGGGTGAAAAATGTAGATTTTCGCAAGCAGAATATGGAGTCGTTCGATCTGCAAGCGGCAAGCTACATATATATTTATGGGCATTGGCCATCCCTTCAGATTCCTCGCAATGCCAAAGTCATCGTTATCAGCGAGCCGTTGCCAGATTTACCGATTGTGCACTCATTTTGGGTGCGCTATCCTTGGGGGCGCACCAGAGCGTATGTGCAGACGGCTAAAAATTCAAGCTAACGCCTGCTCGAGCCTCTGGCACCGGCACAAATCCCAGTACTAACTTTCCCCCCACATCCACAAACCCATATTTTCCCTGATATCCGACTCGCAAAGGCACATAAGGGGCAAGGTATGCGACCCCCAATCCCCAAGAAAAGTAAGAAGACACCGTCTCTTTTTGGGAATAGTAGAGAAAATTATAATCCGCAGATACAACGGGGAAAGAACCAGAACCGTCAAACAAAGACAATGTTGCAAAACCCATTTTAAAATCGACGGCATGGCCGCGATTGCAGTGGCGATTGCGAATGGAGACACCGCCACCATATACTGGGGATAAAGAACCGAAGAGAAAGTAATGATTGCGGTATCCTTCAGCTTGCACATCTTCGGGAAGTTCTCCACTCGGTGCAGAAGCTGTCAGTGTAGAAATCAATGTCAAAAAAAATAGTTTGTTTTTAAACATAAAGCACATTTATGATATCTACTTTTGGTAAAAAAACGTACTGAAACTCATTATTTTGAGGTTTTGCGTGCAATATTGTGAATCGACCCATCAAACCATTCGATTCAAAACTCGTGAAGTCAAAGTCGGGGGAGTGGGGATTGGAGGTAACAACCCCATTCGCATCCAGTCGATGACCACCTCGAATACGCGCGACATTCAGGCTACAATCGAGCAGATCATTCGTCTAGCTGATGCGGGATGTGACATTGCAAGGGTGACAGTTCAGGGAAAAAAAGAGGCTGAAAGTTGCGAAGGGATTAAAAATGGGTTAATCAAAAGAGGTTATCAAATTCCTTTAGTTGCAGACATCCATTTCTATCCTCCAGCAGCGCTCCTTGTGGCAGAATTTGCCGACAAAGTGCGCATCAATCCGGGCAATTTTGTCGATCGCAGAGCCTCTTTTCAAGTGATTGAGTATGATGATGCGAGCTATGCACTAGAGCTTGCAAAGATTGAAGAGGCCGTGACTCCTCTTGTGGAAAAGTGCAAACGGCTCAAAAAAGCGATGCGCATAGGTACCAATCACGGATCTCTTTCCGATCGCATCATGAACCGCTTTGGAGATAGCCCTCATGGAATGGTCGAATCTGCCTTAGAGTTTGCGCGCATTTGCAGAAAACTCGATTATCATGACTTTGTTTTTTCGATGAAGGCGAGCAATCCCGTCGTGATGATCCATGCCTATCGATTACTAGCTGCTCATATGAAACAGTTGGGATGGGATTATCCGTTGCACTTAGGGGTCACTGAAGCAGGCGAAGGGGAGGAGGGGAGGATCAAGTCGGCCATGGGGCTTGGAGCGCTCCTTCTCGATGGCCTTGGCGATACAATTCGCATTTCTTTAACGGAAGATCCTTGGGAAGAGATCGTTCCTTGTAAAAGAGTCATCGAATATGCAACGCATGCAACAGGAAAAGGGATCGCGCCCTTTACTGAAAGGCGAAACTTTACTCACTTAAAAAAAAGAGACGTCGTATATCCTCTCTATTTTAATGAAAATGGAACCATTGTTTGTCAAAACGAAAATGACATTCCACTAGATCCGAATAGCTGGATCTTATTTCGCCCTCAAATATCGCCTGTCCATGAAGTGCGCGCTTTAGTAGAGCAACTCATCGCAGATCAAGATAAAAGACCGCTCGTTGTGGAAATGGATTTGCCTGATTCGATTGCAGCGGGCATGGAATTTGGCGCGATTTTATGCGATAAACTTGTTGAAGGGGTCGCGGTTAAAAGCCAAAAATTAGGGGAGCAATTATTGCAAGCCGCTCGCATGCGGATGACAAAAACGGAATTTATTTCTTGTCCGGGATGTGGGCGCACATTATTTGATTTGCAAGAAGTTTCGCGCCGTATTCGAGAGCAAACTTCCCATCTACCCGGGGTGAAAATTGCGATCATGGGATGTATTGTCAATGGGCCGGGAGAGATGGCTGATGCGGATTTCGGATATGTGGGATCCAAGCCCGGCAAGATCGATTTATATATAGGCAAGCAGTGCGTTCACAAAGATGTCGATCACGCGGATGCAGTCGAGCGTTTGATCGATCTCATTCGCTCGCAAGGGAAATGGACGCCACTACCAGCTCTGGCCTCGTCTCTTCTTGGGGAGGGGGGGATTTGCTAATTCTGCTTGAGAGGGCAGTCTTCGTTTAAACGAATCTGGATTTTTCGCTTTTTCAAAACCCCTCTGTCAATCCAAAGTTAAAATGTCACCGGGGTCCACCAAAGTTAAAATGTCACCACCCCGATTAAAAAAGGGGATATAATTTTCTTCTTCCTCTTCCAGGCGTAGAGTGTTGACAAGTTCACAAGCAG
>JAKAFF010000139.1 GCA_021818045.1 bacterium | reverse complement strand
CTGAGTCGATCGGCTTCTTTTATACTCATCCATTTCTCCAAAGTTTTCCCCCCCTTCCAATCGGTTAGAGGTGACATTTTAACTTTGGCGGACTGGTGACATTACAACTTTGGCCTTACATTGTAAAAATTTTCATTGTCAAATTCGCTGATATTCCATTACTCTCTTCAAAGAAAGCAACCGGGGAGTATTTTATGACATTTTACAAGACTTGCTGTCTCGCGCTGATTGGCGCAACAGCGCTATCTGCACAACCTTCTGAGATTTCCACATCGCTACAGCAAGATACATGTGATACCCCATGCCACAGCGCCACCCCCGAACAAATGTGCTCCGCGCCTCCCATTTGGCAGCCACTGAGCAACAACGTGTATCTGGCATTATCCGGAGACTTCCTCTACTGGCAAACCACGCAAACAGGCATGGCCTATGGGTTCATAAACCAGGCATACGGCAATATAAGCACAAAAATTGAATCCATAGAAAACGTCCAATTTCGGTTTAAACCGGGTGTACGGGCCTCTTTGGGCATCCGTCCGCATTACGATGGGTGGGTCGCTGACTTTGTGTGGACGCACCTATTTTCTAAAGCAGAAGGGGCCTCAAATCTTCCAGACACGTTTGGAGCGCTAGGCATTACGCCCCTCTATCAAAACGTCCAACAACTGAATAACAATGCTGGTACAAATGCTTCTGCTACCTGGCGCATGTCCTATAATACCTTGGATTTCGATCTCAATCGCACAATTCCCTTTGGCAATTGTTTTGGTCTCAAAGCCCACATGGGCCTTAGAAGTTTATGGATGAATCAAAAATATACACAATGGTTTCTCAACCTCTACGATAGCAGTACTGCTCCGTCTTTAGTCTTCAATGCCGCCGGGTTTTTCAAAGAGAAAATTTGGGGCTTAGGACCTATGCTAGGTATCGATTCTTATTGGAAGCTGTGGAGAGGCTTTCACTTATTTGGCAAAGCCTCCTTTGCCTTTATGTGGAGTTACGTCCAGACCCATGCTTTATCCGTCTCTTTCATTCCAGGCATCGACCCTTACACATCATATACCAACGCCCCAACCATCAATTCACCTTATAATCCTTGGGAGTCGAGCCCCTCTTTCCATACGAATATCCCACAGGTAAGCTTAGCCGTTGGAGGAGAGTATAGTCGGAATTTTTGCAAAGACCGCTACCGTCTTGGACTGCGCCTGGCGTGGGAGCTTTCAACCCTCTTTGATGCAAACTATTTAGACACCTTCTATACATATGGAAATTTGTACCTGAGCGGACTTACAACAGGATTGGACCTAGATTTCTAATCCCGCCCAAGAGCTGAGTTCTTGACGAATCACCTTCTTGCCGTTCTCTCCATGCCAATGCAGGATTTGGGCGGCATCGCACTCCCCGAGCATGCGACTCCAATTGTATAAAGGATCAAGCAAAGTGATCGGGTAGTGAGTTTCCGCAATCAACGAAGAAAGGAGCTCTTGATCTCCTCGAAAAAGGGCACTTTTTTCATGCGCTGCTGCCGCCCACTCGACAAACAAATGGGGCCTGCGAAATAACATCACCCCCGAATTGTACGTAAGATAGGGGCGCGGCGGCGCAATTGCATCTACCGCCATCGCAAGACCTGGCAAAGTAAATAAGGAAGATAAAGAACCGCGCACCTCACAATCCACATCGAGCCACAATGTCGTTTCAAAAGGCGATTGCAGACAGGCTAAAGGTTTTTTAAACCAAACATTGCGCGCATTCCAAAAATGAGACCCAAAATCCGCTTCGAATTGCCTGACCAATCCCTCATCCATATCTGGTTTTTCTGCTGCAAAATCGCAGACGCGAAGAGGGATTAACTCTCCTCGCTCAAGACACCACTTTTTCATTGGAAAGGAAAGGCCAAAATCGACAAAAGCTACAGGCAAATGATTGTATTGTGAGTAGTGACGCCACCACCAAGGCAAAATCCACTCTTGCGTAATATCAGCCCCAAGAAGGATCCCCTGCGGCATCTGGGGAGCTCTCCACACACTCTTTTGTAACACGCTTTGCCCTTTGTTTTTGGAAAAATGCCCGCATCAAATCCGCTGCTTGCGCTTCAAGACATCGCCCGACAACTTCTAACTTGTGAATCGGATGGCCGTTCGCAAAAAGATCGATCCAACTGCCGCAAGCACCCACGCGCAGATCGGGCGCCCCCCAAACAAGGCGCGTGACCCTCGCCGCAATTAAAGCCCCCGCACACATGACGCAAGGCTCCAAAGTCGAATAGAGAGTCGTCTCGAGTAAACGCCAATTCCCCATTGCCTCAGACGCTGCAGAAAGGCACACCATCTCAGCATGAGCCGTCGCATCCCGCAACAGCTCTACCTGGTTGCGCCCGCGCGCAATCACCCGCCCTTTATGAACAAGGACCGCACCCACCGGCACTTCATCCTCATCAAACGCCCGTTTTGCCTCTTTCAAGGCCTCTTTCATAAAATAGATGTCATCCATGGAGCCGCTTTTGTAACGCCTTCACCTGTTTTTTCAGCGCCTCTGTATCGCGGGCGTACTTCTTTTGGACTCCATCAATTTTATCTTGTAGCCGCGCAAGTTCTCTTTGATGAGAGGCCAAAATCTTTTCCAAAGATTGCATCTCTTGCGCCGTACTCTCCTCCACATCTTGCGCCCGTCTTGCCTCAGATGCCAACACTTCCAACCGCTCCAGCATGCCTTGCGGAAACACAACGCCATTCAATACAGTGAAAAGAAATGTCGGAATAATGCCAAAATTTTCCACTGCACCCTCTAAAACTTGTTCTGCTTGCTCATCCGTCAGCTGCTGAATCTCATCGAAATCAGGGTTGATCGCGCTTAATCGGTCTGCAAAATGCTTATACAAATCCCCATGCTTAAACACCCAGCGATTCACCACAAAGGCCGCAATCTGCTCATTTCCCTGCAGCAGCTCCTTTTCATAAGCCGCAAAAATCTCTTCCGTCGTCAACCCCTTCAAAGGGCGATTCCCAAAATATGTTTTATAAAATCCTAGGTCTGCAGGAAGATGATCGTTTCTTAAGTCCTTTTTTATGGAGTTAAAAACTTCTGTTGTCCAGTTTCGTAAAGTCTGAAATTGATTTTGCATGAATACACTTCGGGGGTTACATATTTGTGGTCCCCAAACATAGCAAATAGACTGTTTTTCAAGGGAGAAAAATTCAAGGAGTTGATCCTTTATCCTGATTCGGGTACAATAGCATCAATAACGAAACCACTGAACTCGGAGAACTTCCTCCATGTCACTAGATAAAGGTACCAAGGAAGAGATCACCAAAAAATTTCAGTTGCACGAGAAAGACACCGGCTCTGCCGACGTCCAAATCGCGATTTTAACTGAAAGAATTGCTGAGCTCACAGAACACTTGAAACTCGCCCCGAAAGACCACAGCTCGAGGCTAGCCCTTCTGAAATTAGTCGGCCAGCGCCGTAAACTGCTCGACTACCTCAACTCCACAGACACCAAGCGCTACCAGCTCTTGGTCACCCGCCTCGGTCTGAGAAAATAACTTTTGACAGGGGAGAGATCCCTCCCCTTGTCTTTTAAGTCCCTTTGCGTTACATTTTCCTCCTTACATGATGGAGAAGAATGCAATGTTAAAGAGCGAAACAATCACGATCCCAGTCGGAAACAAACACCTCACACTCGAAACTGGCAAAATAGCCCGTCAAGCCAATGGAGCGGTCATGCTCTCTTGCGGCGATACAATGGTCTTTGCCTCTGCGTGCGCCGCCCCTACAGCAAGCGCCGAGATCGATTTTTTCCCTTTAAGAGTGGATTATCAAGAAAAGTATTCCTCTGTCGGACGTACTGCGAGCGGCTTTATCAAACGAGAAGGGCGCCCTTCCGAGCGCGAAATCTTAGCCTCCCGCCTCATCGACCGCCCATTGCGCCCCATGTTCGAAGAGGGTTACTACAATGAAGTACAACTCTTAGCGTACGTTTTTTCTTATGACGCGACCC
>JAKAFF010000138.1 GCA_021818045.1 bacterium | reverse complement strand
TTGCGCACAACGCCGTATTCCGCTGACTGCACTTCGAGAGCGCCGAGTTTATCCATCTCTTCGCGAATGACTTTGAGAGCCTCTTCCGGAATGGTGCGCTGCTTGAGGCGCTCTTCGAACTTTTCCGCCTCCATCGTCTTGTCATCTTTTTCCATGCCGAGCTCTTTTTTAATCGCCTTGAGCTGTTCTCGGAGGAAAAATTCGCGCTGCGTTTTTGAGATCGTCGCTTCGATGCGCTGGTTGATGGTGCTTTGCAATTTGCTAATATCGAGCTCTTTTTTGAGCAAAAGAAGGGCCTTATCGATTCTTTGCTCTATGGCAAAAGTTTCCAACACCTCTTGCAACTCTTCTCTTGTCGCAGTGGTCAACGCCACCGCAAAATCGGCCAATCTTCCCGGTTCCGTAAAATCGGAATGACCCAAGAAAATTTGCAGCTCTTCTTTAAAGAGCGGATTGAGTTTTAATAGCTCCTTAATCGTCGTAATGATGCTAATCGAGTACGCTTTAATCTCTTTAGACAAATGCGCAAGCGGCGTATCGTCGTGGTATTTTACTTTCGCAAGTAAATGCTTGCTTTTCAGCGGCTTTTCAATCACCACCCGCTTTTCCATATTGAGGACGACCTGTGCGCCGCCTTGCTCCATGGGAATAATGCGCAAAATGCGAGCTACGACCCCCACTTCATAGAGATCCGCAAACCCAATTTTGTAGATGTTAACGTCTTCTTTGTGCGTTAAAAATAGGCCGACGCACTTGTGGTCAGTTTTAGAGACGATTTTGAGCTCTTCGTAATAGGCTCCCGGCTCAATCACAATGGGGGCTGCCATACCAGGGAAAAAGGGGCGCCGGTTCAGGGGCATGATATAGAGCTGGTCTGGATAGGGCAGAGTAGGCACCAAAGCGGAACTCTTACCAACCGCTTCTTCCTCGTCGTCTTCTACAATGGGCTCTTTTACTGGCAGTTCGTGCTCATCTGGGGGCAGATCGTCTTTCAATGGAACCTCACACAAAATAGCGTTAGTCTACCACTCTTTTTAAAAACTGGCAATGTCATGTCGCGAGATAATCATATTCCACTTTCCCATAGGGAAGGGTCAGATCGGTAATGACATGCAGCGCTGAAACGATATTTTTCACTGGCAAATCTGCCACGTTTGCCATCACATGAGGCGTGAGACTCAATTCCGCAGGCCCTTCCCAAGCCCCCTTCACTTGCACATCCGTTAAATAGTGACTTACCAGCTCGCAAATGCGCAGTGTGCCGTCCACGTGCGGAATAATCTTCAAAAGATAATTCGGCGTCGAAGCAAAGCTCTTTTCTACAGCTTTGCAATCCACCTCTTTATACTTATATCCCATCGTTCCCAAAGCCACGCATACGCCCTGGTACTTTAACGTACCTGTCAAAGTATCGCTATCCACCTTAAGGCTCGGTTGGGCAAGCGTTTTGGGAAAGCCCCAAATCTCGCGACCCGCCGCAATGGGAGGTTCGCAATCCAAAAACATCGAATGCACATAGTTACCGATTTTCCCCTTGTAAGAGACGGGGATCACTTGTCCCGATTCGGTATAGTCGCCAAATCCACTCGAATCGGGCATCCGGATAAACTCGTACATTACATGAGGGTAAGCAGGCTCCAAGGGCTCCGGCACGATTTGCCTTAAGCGATCTAGATCCGTTTCATAGGTGATAATGAGATATTCTCGATTGACAAATCGATAGGGTCCTGGCGGGTACGTGGGATTCATCAAAGGCATCGCAAACGCTTTTTGCACAACTTCCGCTCGTTTCAACACCCCTCCTATTGCATGCACCAGCCGTGACTTACAATCAACGACTGACCCGTTAACGCATTTCCCTTAAATGACGCCAAAAAAAACACAGCGTCCGCCACCTCTGCTGTGCTCGTAAATTCGCCATCTACTGTCTCTTTTAACATGATCTCTTTGATCACCCTCTCTTCGCTAATCCCCAAGCTTTTTGCCTGCTCTGGAATCTGCTGGTCTACCAGCGGGGTGCGCACAAAGCCGGGGCACACAACATTTGCTCTCACGTTATGAGACGCCCCCTCTTTAGCGACCACCTTACACAACCCCACCAAACCGTGTTTTGCCGTCACATATGGAGCCTTTAACACGGAAGCTTCCTTGGAATGGACAGATCCGATGTAGATAATGCTCCCCCCGCGCCGACCGGCATACATGGAGCGCAGACAAGCGCGAGTTGTCAAAAACGCCCCATCTAGGTGTACAGTCATCATTTTTTTCCAATCGGCCAATTGGAGTTGATCAATGGGGGCAATATGCTGAATCCCTGCGCAGCTCACTAAAACATCCACCGCTCCATGCTCTTGGATGATCTGCCCCACTCCGCGATCGACCTGCGCCTCATCGGCGACGTTCATGGCAATCGGCATTGCCTTATATCCTTGGGAACGAATCTCATCTGCCGTCGCACTTGCTTTGCTTAGATCCAAATCCGCTATGACCGCGATGGCTCCGTTTTGCGCAAATACTTCAGCGATTTTCCGTCCAATTCCACTGGCAGCGCCAGTCACTAAAACGACCTTGTTATCCATACCTCTTCCATAGCTTTCCTTTGGTTTATAGACGAGAACTTTTGTGTGCATAGAACCAAAAACCTCGGTATAATGAATGCATGCTCATGTTCATCTTAGATACTAGCGCAGAAAAAGGGGGGATGATCCTGGCTGAAAACGGCCAACTTCTCCGTCATCAACCACTCATTGGAGGCGCCTCCCTTTCCAAAACGCTTGGCAGCGATGTAAAGAATTTTTTACAATCCAACAAACCAGACGCGATCGCCGTAGGGAAAGGGCCCGGCTCCTACACAGGAATTCGGGTAGGGGTAGCCATGGCCAAGGGGCTATCCTATGGCTGGCACATCCCATTAATCGGTTTTTGCAGCCTCTTTGCCTTTGTGCCCCAAAAAGACCCTACATGCCCCGTTTTATCCGACGCCCGAAGCGGCGGCATTTACGCGCTTCTTAATGGAGAACCTCACCTCCTAGCCCCCGAAGATCCGCGTCTGACAACACTCCCTAAAGCGGCCTCGCTGCACCCTGCCACCATCCAAAAAAGAGCTACTCTCACAGCCTCCTTGGAGGAAACCGACTTCAATCCCGATTTTCTATCAAAGCTGTGCTACACCCAGTTTCTAGAGGAGGGGGCAGCCCCTTTCGAACTTTCTTACTTTTCCTCCCCTTGAAGAAAACGCCCCCGATCCGCTAAAATAGGATCTTTTAACCACTCACAACAGAGGGATTTGGAAAATGCCAAGCGTTAAGGTACGGATCGGCGAGCCGATCGATAAAGCTCTTCGTGCGCTCAAGAAAAAACTAGACAAAGAAGGGATCATGAAGGCTGCAAAAGCGCACCGTTTCTACGATAAGCCATCCGTGAAAAGCCGTCTGAAGTCTAAAGCGGCAACCAAGCGCACTAAAACAGCTCTGCGCCGAGGGTACTAGTGTCCAAAGACTACTACGCCACATTAGGTGTGGCGCGCACCGCGACACCTGAAGAAATCAAGAAAGCTTATCGCAAAAAAGCGCTTGAATTTCATCCCGACCGCAATCAAGGAAATCCCAATGCGGAAGCCCAATTTAAGCTCGTCTCAGAAGCCTATGAAGTCTTGAGCGACGAAAATCGTCGCCGCGTATACGACCAATATGGCGAAGACGGTCTGAAAGGGGCTGGCATAGGCGGAGGCTTTCAAGGAGGGGGGTTTTCCTCCATGGAAGAGGCGCTGCGCACCTTTATGGGGGCCTTCGGTGGAGGCGCTGCTGCAGGTGGCGGGGGGGGAGAGTCGATCTTTGACTCCTTTTTTGGCGGTGGCGGTGGTGATAGGGGCGGCTTTGAAGAGGAAGGGCGCCGCGGCACTAGCAAAAAAATTACCGTACGGATCTCTTTTGAAGAAGCTGCACGAGGCATTGAGAAGGAGATTGCCATCTCCAATTATATCTCCTGTCAAGCATGTGGTGGTCTATGCGGGATAACGCGTGCAAGGATCAAAAGATGTACCGCGTGTCAAGGCAAAAGCCAAGTCTATCAAAACCGTAGCTTTTTTAGCAGGTCATCAAGCTG